>CAZLJG010000179.1:0-4442 GCA_964559545.1 uncultured Solibacteraceae bacterium
GGCGGGCCACCTCGCCGCGATGGTGGACCCGGCTCGTCCCGCCATCCTCGGCGCCCCACGCCAGATCACCCACAAGACCGTCGCGATCTTCCGCCACGACTGGCCCCTCGACTCCTCTGCGGCCCAGCGCGACCTCGGCTACTCCTACCCCTCGCTAGCCGCCGGCGTCGCAGAGCTCCTTGAACCATGAACCGATGAACCATGAACCGTCCGAATAGCAGTAGAATCCCCGCACCGGAGGAATAGATGCGAGCACGTGTAATGGCAGTCGGCCTGGTGGGAGCGTTGGTGTGTGGAATCTCGGTCACGGGTGAACAGGCGTCACACCTGAATCCGATGATCGACTTGCTCAGCGCAAAGAAGGGCATGTTTGGACTGGGCCTGCCCACGCCGCCACGCGCCGGTGGCCCGGGCGGTAATCGAGGCGGCGGACGCGGGGGCGCTGCAGCCGCCACCGGCACGGCGCAAACACCACCGGCGACGCCAGCACCCGCTCCGGCACCCGTCCCCGTGCGGACGCCGGCTGAACTCGCGCAGGACGCGATCGCGCATCCCGAATCCGACTGGTTCTTCACCGCGGCGATGGAACGCAGTGCTGACGCCGGCGAACCCATGCTGACCGCGTTCCAGGAAGCGATGGCCGCGGCCGGCCCTGTCGGCGGATCGCCGCGCCGGTTGCTGGCCCCCATCAACTCGAAGGCGCCAAACATCACACGGCCCGGTGAGGCCGCGCCGTCCGATTACATCAACATCCTGAGCCGACAGCTGAACGTCGGCATCTCGAGCATCTCGTTTGTCGAGGTCGACACGGCCGAAGAACTGCGCATGGGCATCAACGCGCTGCGCTTCAAGTCGAAGGGCGGCACTCGCCCAGACAACGTCGGCAACGCGCCAAAGTACTGGGGGCTGAGCGAAGCCGACTATCGCCGCAAGGCTGACGTGTGGCCGCTGAATCCTGAAGGCGAGATCGTGGTGTGGGCCATCATCGAGTCGCACGAAGGCCTCGCCAACATCCGCGAAATCGCGCAGGTGCCAGGCCTCAGCGTCATCGCGGCCGGCGCCGGCACACTGGGCGGCGTCTTCTCCACCACCAACGCCGAAGGGCGCCGCGTGCGCGACGACGTGGCGTGGGAAGCGGCCATTCAGAAGATCGCGGCCGCGTGCAAGGAGTTCAACAAGGCCTGCGCGTATCCGGTCAACGAAAACGACATCGATGCCCGTTACAAACAGGGCTTCACCGTCGGCATCCTGCAGTCCTTCAACGACGCCGCCTTCCGGGCGGTGGCCAAAGGGCGCGCTATCGCCGGGCGCTAACGCGGCCGGCGCCCGCGCGCCCTGGTTCAACGGTTCAGAAAAGACCTCAGAGGCCATGAAAATGACCTCTGAGGTCTTTTTCTTTGAGCCCCCCCCGGCCTAACCTCCCCGCCCGAGCTCCGTCCAAAGTAAGCAGATGACGTTGGATGACGCGGCCGCAGTCGAACGGGCCAGGGACGGGGATCAGGAGGCTTTCCGGGTGCTGGTCGACCGGCACAGCCGGACCCTGTTTCGCCTCGCCTACCGGATGACCGGCAAAGCCGAAGACGCCGAAGACGTCGTCCAGGAGACCTTCATCCGGGCCTACCGGCAGTTGAGCCGGTTCGAAGCCCGGTCCAACGTCTCCACCTGGCTCTATCGCATCGCGTTCAACTGCGCGGTGGACTTCCTCCGGTCCCGCCCGCGGCGGGAATCGGCGACCGAAGTCGAGGTCATCGAACGGATGGCGCCATCCGCGACGGGCCCAACGATGGACGACCTGGTCTACGCCGGACAAATCGGCGAGCGAATGCAGGTGGCGCTTGGCGGACTGTCCGAGAAGGAACGCGCCGCGTTTTTGATGCGGCACTACCACGGCTGTTCGATTGAGGAAATCGGCAGCACGTTGGGGATGAAGACCAACGCGACGAAGCACTCAATTTTCCGGGCGGTCAAGAAGATGCGGGTCGCGATGCAGGACCTGTGGAGTACGACATGAACACGCACGAACAGTGGCACCCGACAGAGGACGACCTCGTCCTGCTGTTTTACGGCGACGCCGAACCACACGAAGAACGCCGCATGGCGGCACACGTCGAGACGTGCGCCTCGTGCCAGCCGGCCTGGCAGGACCTCAAGCGCACACTCGACGCCGTTGATGCGGCAGGCGTGCCGGAACCGCCGGCGGACTTTGAACGCGTGATGTGGGCCAAGGTGCAGCGCGAGATCGGCACGATGCCGGTGCCGGTGCGCTGGTGGGCTCCGCAGTATTGGCTGTCAGCCGCGTCACTCGCAGCGGTCGTGCTGGCCGTGACGGTGGGCACCCAGATGTGGAACGCCACCAACACCACCAACGCCACCGACACCACCAATACGTCCTCGCAGCCCGAGCGCGCGCTGCTCGTGGCGATGGATGAACACCTCGAACGCAGCGAACTGCTGCTGGTCGAGTTGATGAATGCCGACCTCTCGCAGCCCGATGGTGCGGAGGCCGTGCGGCTTGGGTTTGAACTCGCGGCCGCCGACGACCTGCTCCTGTCGAGCCGGCTCTATCGGCAGACCGCCGCCCACACGGGCAACGTCGAGCTCGCCTCGATGCTGGAAGACCTTGAACGGGTGCTCGTCGAGATTGCTCGCGGGCCCATGGAACTGAAACGCGAAGACCTGGACGCCCTGCGGACACGCATCACCGAAGACGATCTGCTCTTCAAGGTGCGCGTGGTGAACGATGAAGTCCGCAAGCGGCAGCAGGCACTGTCTACGGTGAGTGAGGGAGACCTATGAAAACGATTGCGAAGTTGATGTTGGCTGTTGCTGTTCTCGTGATTCCGGCGTCCGCGTGGGCCCAGATGCCACCCACGCCGCCGGCCCCGCCGATGCCGGTGATCGCGCCGGTGCCTCCGACACCACCCGCGCCGCCCGCACCACCACTGCCCATGCCGGTTGAACTGCTGATGCCCGGCTTCCCGGTGGACGCGATGCTCGCGAGCGAACGCGCGATGATGGCCGACCAGGCGCGCGAAATCGCCCGGCAGGCACGCGAGAACATCTCGGTGATCTCGACACAGGAGGCACTCGAACTCAGCCGGCAGGCCATGGAAGAGAGCCGCCGCGCCATGGACGAAGTGCGCTGGGAGTGGGCGGATCACCAGAACCTGTTCGTGACCAGCTCCGGCGGCGCCTACGACAGCGGGCTCAGCTCGATGTCACGCCGTGACTACGAACGCGCGATCACGCGCTTTGATCAGGTCATCAAGTCAAACGAAGGTCGAGTCGACGGCGCGCTCTACCACAAGGCGTACGCGCTTTACCGTCTTGGTCGCGGCACTGAGGCCACGGCGGCACTCGCTGAACTGCGCAAGTCGCATCCCCAGAGCCGGTATCTGAAGGACGCGTCGGCACTGGACGCCACCATCCGACAGTCGGGCGGTCAGGCGATGTCCCCGGAAGCGGAGAGCGACGAGGAACTCAAACTCCTCGCGATCAACGCGCTGGTGCACACCGATCCCGAGCGCGCCCTGCCGCTGCTCGAGGGCGTGATCACGGGTGGCGGCAACTCGCTGCAGCTCAAGACCCGCGCCCTCTTCGTGCTCGCACAGAGCTCGCAGCCACGCGCCAAGGAAATCCTGATGAGCCTGGCCAAGGGCAGCGGTAATCCCGACCTGCAGAAGTCGGCGATTCAGTACCTCGCCACACGTGGCCGGGAACGCGTCACCAGTGCCGAACTGAAGGAGATCTACGACTCGACCTCGGATGCCGACATCAAGCGCGCGGTCATCTCGGCCTGGGGCACGATGGGCGAATACGCACTGCTCGGCAACGTGGTGTCAGCCGGTGCGGCTGACATGGCGCTGCGCACGACCGCGCTCAACCGCATGACCGATCCGGCCGCGGCCGACACCCTCTGGGCGATTTACCAGAAGGAACAGAACCGCGACCTGCGCATGAGCATCCTCTCGCGCCTCGGTTCGATGGGCGCGCAGGACCGGCTGATGGACGTGGTCCGTTCAGAGAAGGACCCCGAAATCCGCCGTCGGGCGATTCGCAGCCTGGGCAGCATGCGCGCTGACAAGTCCGGCGCCATTCTCTCCGACCTCTACGGCCGCGAGCAGGACCTGGACAACAAGAAGGCCATCATCACCGCGCTGGCCAGCCAGCAGAACGGGGAAGTGCTCGTCGCACTCGCCCGCAAGGAAACCAACCTCACCCTCAAACGCGACATCGTCTCGCGCCTCTCGGGAATGACCAAGAACAAGGCGGCCCAGGACTACATGCTCGAAATCTTGAAGTAGTCCAGGGGTCCGAGGTGCACATGATGAGGCCAACAGCGGCAGTACTTGCGGTCCTGGTAACGGCGGTGGGCGTGGTCGCACAACAGCCGCAGATTCAGAACGGCCGGGTGGAGACACGAGCGGTCACGTCGCTTTCAC
>CAZLJG010000179.1:4542-6967 GCA_964559545.1 uncultured Solibacteraceae bacterium
CAGCCGCAGATTCAGAACGGCCGGGTGGAGACACGAGCGGTCACGTCGCTTTCACGCGACGTGGCCGCCCTCACGGCCCAGGCAACGACGCCCCAGTGGGTGGCGTGGCAGGTGCCGATGATCGACGGCGAGCGCGGCCTGTGCTGCACGTATTACAGCGATGGGATGGTCAACCCCGTCCGCGGCTGCCGGATGGAGCCGTCCGACACATCAGAGCCCTCGACACCACCGTCGTTTCCGGCGCCCAGCGGCCCGGTGCAGCTTGAAGCCGGCACATCGCTGACGGTGTATGTGCGACTCGTCGAAAAGCGCATCGAACGTATCCGGGTGTTGTCGGATGACTGCCCCGTTGATGCCGGCGGGCGCGATGTGCGCTGGCTGACCGGCGTCAGCGGCGCCGATTCGGTGGCGTTCCTCCGTGACCTCGCCACCAACGAGAAGCTGGATGTGGACGTAAAGTCACGCCTCGCCAGCGCCGCCGTGCGCGGCCTGGCCCTCCACCGCGATCCGTCGGCCGTTGCCGTGCTGATCGATCTCGCGTCGGCGAAGGCGGTGTCGCCACACCTGATGTCGATGCGCCGCGAGGCGATGCAGGGTCTCGGTCAGTCCCGCGACCCGCGCGCGCTGCAGTTCCTGCAGAACATCATCACAAAGTAGGCTCCGGTCACGCGCCCGTGGAATGATGGGGACATGATCCTCGTCACGGGCGCAACCGGGTATGTCGGAGGGCGCCTCGTACCGAGGCTCCTTGCGGCGGGTCATCGGGTGCGAGTCCTCGCACGCGATCCCGGTCGCCTGGAGGGCCGCAGCTGGGCGGGCCACGCGAACGTAGAGATCGTGCGCGGCGACGCGCTGGCGCCCGCCTCCCTGGCGCCGGCCATGGCGGGCGTGACCTGCGCCTACTACCTCATCCACAGCATGCAGCGCACCGCGGGGGTCGCAGGGGACTTCCACGAGCGTGACCTCGCGGCCGCCAGGAACTTCGGGGCTGCGGCGAAGAACGCCGGAGTGCAACGATTGGTCTACCTCGGTGGCCTCGGGGACCCGGACGCGGACCTCTCACACCACCTGCGCTCCAGGCACGAGACGGGCAATGCCCTGCGCGAAGCCGGGGTGCCGCTCACGGAGTTCCGCGCGGCGGTGATCGTCGGATCCGGCAGTGCCTCGTTCGAGATGATCCGTCATCTCACCGAACGGCTGCCCGCCATGATTTGCCCGCGCTGGGTGTACACGCGTGTCCAGCCGATCGCTATCGACAACGTGCTCGACTACCTCGTGGCGGCGATCGACACACCGGCAAGCACCGGCCAGGTCGTCGAGATCGGCGGCGCCGATGTGCTCACCTACGGCAACATGATGCTGGGGTATGCGCGCGTGCGCGGCCTGCGTCGGTGGTTGGTGCCGGTGCCCGTCCTCACTCCACGCCTGTCCTCCTACTGGGTGCACTGGGTGACCCCGATCCCCGCCGAGATCGCGATGCCACTTGTGGAGGGTCTGCGCAACGAAGTCGTCGTTCGCGACGACACGGCCCACCGGCTGTTCCCGACGATCCATCCGCTCGACTATCACTCGGCCGTCGCCCGCGCGCTCGACGAGCTGAATGCCCATCATGTGGAATCCTCCTGGAGTGATGCGCTCGCCACGTCCCTGCGCGACACCGCGCCGTTTGTGTTCACCGCCCAGGACGGCATGTTGATCGAACGGCGCCAACAACTCGTCAGCGCGGACCCGTCCAGCGTGTTTCGCGCGTTCACCCGCATCGGCGGCACCTGGGGATGGCCCAGCTTCGACTGGTTGTGGCGGATTCGCGGCGGACTCGATCGTGCGCTTGGTGGTGTGGGCTTCCGTCGTGGTCGACGTGACGAGCACGTGCTTCGCCCGGGCGACACCGTGGACTTCTGGCGTGTGGAAGCGGTTGAGCCGGACCGCCTGCTCCGCCTGCGCGCCGAAATGAAGGTGCCCGGCCGCGCCTGGCTCCAATTCGAGGCCAAGCCGCAGGATGATGGCGGGACCCTGCTGGTGCAGACGGCGTTTTTTGCCCCCAAAGGGCTGTTCGGACTGCTCTATTGGTACGCGCTCTACCCGTTCCACGGGCCCATCTTCAGCCGGATGATCGCGACACTCGCGCGGCGAAGCAAGTAGCCCAAGCAGGCTCGGAGCCGCCGGGCTTCAGCCCGGCGGGCGGGTGTATCAATGTGGACAGCCCGCCGCGGCCGAGGCGGCTAAGGTAGCGACATGCCTCTCATCGACATCGTCGTCACCCTTGTCATCGTCGGCGTCATCCTGTGGCTCATCAATCGGTTCATCCCGATGGCGAGCTCGATCAAGACAATCCTCAACGCGGTCGTTGTGATTGCCGTGATCTGGTGGCTGCTCGGCATCCTCGGAGTCGTTCAGCCACTCGGGTCGTTGCGCCTCGGTTAGC
>CAZLJG010000180.1:0-6886 GCA_964559545.1 uncultured Solibacteraceae bacterium
ACACGCTCAACATCATGAGCATGATCGGCGTGATCCTGCTGATGGGCATCGTGACCAAGAACGCCATCCTGCTCATCGACTTCGCCAAGATGGCCGAGGCGCAGGGCATGCCGCGTCAGCAGGCCATCATCGAAGCCGGCCGGCAGCGTCTGCGGCCGATCCTGATGACGACGTTTGCACTGACGGCAGGCATGGTCCCGGTGGCCCTGGGCATCGGAGAAGGCGCCGACTTCCGGGCGCCGCTCGGTCGCGCGGTCATTGGTGGCGTCCTGGCGTCCACGTTCCTGACGCTGCTGGTCATCCCGACCTTCTACGACATCCTGTCGGGCGGCCGGGCCCGCCTCGGCCGCATGTTCCGCCGCGCCTGATAGAGTGCTGCGCATGCGCGGATGGGTGACACTCGGGGGACTCCTGACGGCGGCCGTGTGTCTGGCGCCGACGATGGCGGACGCACAGACAACGAGTCGGCGATGGCAGGTGGAGGCCTTCGGCGGACTCTCGGTGTTTGAGTTGCCGACGTCTGGAGACGCGGCGCTGCCGCCGGCCGGGCCGACGCTCCCGACCTCAGGCCCGACGAATCCGAGCCGGCGCGTCCCCACGTGGTTCCTGGGTGACGGCGCCTCACTGCTCAATGGCACCAACGCGGAGTTCGGCGTCGCCAGCCGTCTGGTGCCGCTGGACGGGGCGCTGGGGGCCATCGGGCTTTCCGGGTCTGACGCGCCGGTGTTTGGGGTGCGCGCGCGGCGGACGCTGTCGTCGCGCTGGTCCTTCGAACTCGGCGCGGAGATGCACAGCGGCGCAGTTGAGTTGGACTCCAGGCTCCTGGACGCGGTTGAAGACGCGCGTGCCAGTTTCAGTCCGGCGTTCACGGGCCTGTTCTCAAGCGGACCGTTCACCGCCGTGCAGGTGTCGGCCACGGCGGATATCGCGGGGGCATCCAGTCGGGAGCTCGCGCTGACGGCGGCGATCCGATTCGCGCTGGCCAATGGACACTTTGCGCCGTACCTGACACTGGGTGGTGGATTCATTCACCGGCTCGGCGAACTGCCGCGCGCGACACTCGCCGGCGCCTACCAGTTCACGGTCGCGACCTCACAGGGGCAGGCGCAGTTCTCGGAGTCCGATACGCTGACGATTCGTTACGAACAGGGCGCCAATTTTGTCGGCATCGCCGGTGCAGGATTCCAGCAGCGCCTGACCGATCGTATGGCGCTCACCATTGACGGCCGCGCCTATCTCGGACAACAGACGCTCGCCCTGCGTCTCGACTCCGCCCCCGTAGTGGCGACGCGAACACCCGGTACATTCATTGAGTCCTTCACCACACCCGCGGTGCAGTTCAGCAACAACCCATCATCGGGGCGCGACTCCACACTGAGCGGCACACCCCTCGCTGGCTTCAAGGCCTTCACCACCAACGGCCTGCAGGTGCGGTATCAGGTGACGGCGGGCGTGGCGCTGCGCTTCTAATTAATCTTCAGCGAGAAGATTCCCAGGCCGTGTGTCGCGGCGACCAGTACGCCTCGTTCAGGCACAATCTTCAGGTCCACCATCACCACTTCGGGGAACCCGGCGCCGGCAATCGCCCACTGCGACGCTCCACGCCGCAGCACGAGGGGACCAAAGTCGGTCGCGGCATACACATCCCCGCGCAGGTGATCAAACGCGACCGTGTTGATGGGCAGGTCGCCGAGATCAAAATCAAGCGACGTGTAACTCGCGCGACCGGTCGCCGGGTCATACACCACGCGGAACACGTGCCCAGGCGTCGTGGGCGTGATCGCATTAAAGCCGGAGTAGGACACGATCGCCGCATTCACGTCTGTGGGATCAGCAAACACGCGCGTGATGAACCGTCCCGGGGTTGCAGAGGTGTCGATGCGGGTGAACGTCACGGCTGCTGCGGGTCCGTCGGCGTTTTTTGAAATAAACAGACGTCCCTTGCTGGTGGCTGCCCACAACGTGCCGCCATCAGCGACGGATCGATCGGCCGCCACGACGATACCGTTGACCCTGTCGCCTCCGTAGAAGTCACTTGTCAGGTCGCCCGGCTTCCGGCTGGTGGAGTCGGGCGTCGACTGTGATGCAAACGGATACGTCACACCAAGGGGCTGCCAGTCCCCGCAGCTGACACCCGATACAGCACCCGTCGGAAAACGGCAGTTCGCCTCAAGAAACGCCTGCGGTCCACCGTTGTTTTGCGTGCGCCAGATGTGCTGGAACCCGGTGAATTGTGTGTCGGGATTCACGCGATCAAACGTCAGGAACTGCCGGCCGGTGGACGACGTGACCGTGGCGCGTTCGTTGGAGCTCCGAATGGGATCGTCGGTGCGCACCCACATGGTCTGATCCGCGCTCCTGAAATTCACAAAGAAGCGATTGCTCTGAAAGCTGGCGAACAATACCGCGGTGCGCGACGGATGGAACCCTGACGCGGAGGTCCCATCACCAAACGCAAACAGCGGCTTCCACACGCGGGGGTCACCCGTGCCGTCCTGCCAGATCGTGCTGTTGTCCTGCAGGCCGCCAATCAACCGGCGCAGGGGATCCTGGGGGTCCAGCGCGATGTTGAAGAACTGCATCGTCTGCAATCCCTTGTTGAGGAAGTACAGCCGCTGGGGAATGCGGCTCAACACGACGTTGCACTGGGGGGCTGTGCCGAACAACTGCGAACACCGGCTGCTGATGTCGACGTACGACCCATCGTTGCGCACGACGCCACCGTCAGACCCCACAAACGCAATGTTGGGATCCTCGGGATGAAACACCACCGCGCGCACATCCACGTGACTACTCACCCGCGGGTTCTGTGCGTCGCGGCCGAAACCATGGAACCGCACACCGGCATCAATCGACCGCAGGGTTGGCTCCCCGAACGTGGGCGCGGCCACACCGCCGATGACAACCGTGTCGGGCTGACCATCGGGAACGGCCACCACCACATCGTAGAAACACTGCGCGCCACACAACGCGCGACTGATGTACCCGGGCTGACTGCTCGAGTTCGACGACAGGGCCTGCCACGCTGATGTGTTGGTCAGATTCGCGCCGCTGCCGGTCACCAGCGTCGATGCCGGCACATCCGCGTTGTCGAGCCGGTAGACCCCCTGGGTCGAGGTCGCTTCGGTGCCGTTATACACATAGACCCGCGTGCGGCCGTCCTTCACGGTCAGATCGAACATCGCCAGATCCTGATACCGCTGCGGGCCCACCACCGCGAAGACCGGTTTAAACGACGCATCGCCGCCTTCCAGTGAAGCCGCCGACCGATGGATCGCATTGTTGAACGCCGTCGCGTACACGATGCTGCTGTTGCGCGGATCAAGTTTGACGTGACGCACACCAATCACCGTATCGTTCACGCCGGGATTGAGCTGGCCGGTGGCCGGCAGAACGGGATCAAGGGGCGGCACCCAGATGAGCGACCAGCTCGCGCCGGCGTTGTCGGTCTTGTAGAGGCCCACACGCGGTTGCGGAAGGCCGGTCTGCTGGCTCTGTCCACCGCGCACGGCGGTCATGCCCAGCATCGCCGTGGTGGTGGCCACGTACATCGTCTGCGGCCGCCCCGGCTCCACGATCACGGTGCTGATCCCGCGGGTCATCGTGAAGTCGATCGCCGTGGGTGCCACCACCGGATCCACGATCTCGGTTCTGACCCGCGTCCAGGTGTCACCGCCGTCGATCGACTTGTAGAGGCCGGTGCCGGCGTTTGAGTTCTGCGGGGAATTGGTCTCGCCGGTGCCGACATACACCGTGTTGGCCGACCGGTCGTTGGGATCGATCGTGATGCTCCCGATGCTGTTGGTGCGCAGCCCGCGGGAGATCCACTGCCACTTCGGATCCTCCGTATTCATCGCATCGTCTGTGCGCCACACACCGCCACCGGCGGTCGCGACCCACAGGCGACACGCGCCCCGAAGCGTGCAGTGTGGAGAGATGGCCAGTGCGGCGACCCGCCCCGACACACTCTGCGCTGGAGACGCGGTGGCACTTTGCAGCGTGGTCTCCGGGCCAAGACTGGTCCACACCGCCCCAAGCGGATCCGGACCGTTGCGGTAGGCCATGCCCTGGAAAGCCCAGAACCGTGCCGTGAACGCCCGGCGCACTTCGAGACTCCCGGGCGTGCCTGGAAATGAGCGGATGTGGTCTTCGAGGTCGTAGTAACCGAGCGGCGAGTACCGTTCCGGCTTTGGCTGCTCCTGCGTCGCAACCACCGCCACCCCGATCGCTCCCGCCAGCACCACACTGAGGATGTCCCGCATGGGGACATTATGGAACCACTCTGACTCTACAACGTAGTATCAGCCCATGGGCACGTACCTGGGCGAGTTCGAGCAATTGGTGCTGCTGGCGATCGTGCGTCTGGGTGACGAGGCCTCGGGCGCGGCCATTCGCGAGGCGGTGGAAGACGGCAGCCAGCGCACCGTGTGGATTGGCGCGGTCTACACCACACTCCAGCGGTTGACTGACAAGGGGATCATCGACTCAAACGTTGGGACGCCGGAGTCCCCCGGTCAGCGGAAGCGGAAGATTTACACGCTCACCCCTGAAGGACAAGCCGCCATTGCCCGCGCCTACGACACCTGGGCACGGATGACGCGCGGCCTCAAGCCCAAGCTGGAGTCTCTGTGAGTCACCCTGCGCCTGCGTGGCTGCGAGCGATCGCCGCGCCATTCCTGCCGGCGCAACATCGCGACCTGATCCTCGACGATCTCGACGAGGACTTCGCGCGGCGTCGCCGATTCGGTCACGCGTGGTACCTCGCGCAGGTCATTCATCTCGCGTGGACCACACCGTGGCGCCCGCGCACAATCACTTCCCCGAAAGGACCAACCGTCATGTGGGCCACACTCTGGCAGGACGTTCGTTACGGACTTCGCACACTCCGCAAGTCACCGGGATTCACCGCCGTCGCCGTGTTGTCGCTGGCCGTCGGCATCGGGCTCAACAGCGCGATCTTCACCATTGTGGACAATCTGCTGTTCCGGCCCCTGCCGTATGAACGGCCGGGGTCGGTGGTGTCGATCTACACCACTGAAAACGCCGACTCCCGGTTCGGCTCCTCGTCGTACGCCGACCTGCAGGATCTCGCCAGGACCAGCACGTCGTTTGAGTCCATCGCGGGCCACTCGATGATGTTTGCCGCGGTCGGCATCGAGGGTGAGAACCGGCTCGCGTTCGGCGAGGTCGTGACGTCGAACTACTTTTCGTCGTTGGGAATTCCACTCGCGGCGGGTCGTGGCTTTGATCCGACGCACGAGGTGGGAGAGGGCGCACACCCCGTCACGCTCATCAGCCATCGCCTCTGGCAGAAAAATTTCGGTGGCCGCGCGGACGCAGTCGGACGCACGCTGACCATCAAGAACAAGCCGTACACCATCCTGGGTGTCGTTGATGCCAGCTACACCGGAGGCATGCCCGGCGTGTCCAGTGACCTGTGGATCCCAGTCACAATGGTGGCGGACGTGGAGCCGGCTGGACAGATCGATGTCGTCCCGTCGCCGACGGGCACCACCAGACTCGAACAACGCGGCAACCGGTGGCTGTTTGCGAAAGGGCGCCTTCGTGAGGGCGTCTCGTTGGCCTCGGCGCAGGCCAACGTCGATGCAATCATGACCAACCTTGAGCGCGACTATCCCATGACCAACCGGGAACGTCGAGGCGCGGTGTTGCCGGCTGCGAGCGTACGGTTCCATCCCGACATTGACGCGGTCATGCGGCCGGCCGGTCTCGTCCTGATGGGCGCCGTCGGGCTCGTACTCCTCATCGCCTGCGCCAACCTCGCCAGCATGTTGCTTGCCCGTGGCTCGGCACGCACCAAGGAGATGGCGCTGCGATCGGCGATTGGCGCCAGCCGCCTCCGGCTCGTGCGCCAGATGGCCGTTGAAAGTGTGGTGCTGGCCCTGCTCGGCGGCGCCGCCGGTCTCCTGCTCGCGGTGTGGGCCACCTCCTGGATCGTCTCGGCCCGCCTTCCGATTGAATTGCCCATCGCCTTCACGCTCGCCATGGACTGGCGGCTTGTGGCCTACACCGGCGGCATCTCGCTGCTGACCGGCCTCGTGTTCGGCATTCTCCCAGCGCTCAAGGCCTCGCGTCCCGAACTGGTCGCGTCGCTGAAAGACGATGCCACGCTGGCGGCGCCCGGGCGTGCCTTCGGCCTTCGCCACGCGCTCGTCGTCGTGCAGGTGTCCATCTCAGTGGTGCTGCTCGTGAGCGGCGTGTTGCTGGTGCGCAGTCTGTTCGCAGGGTTCAACACCAATCCAGGATTTGCCGCGAGTGGTCTTGTGACGGCGACGGTCAGCATGGACATGCACGGGTACGATGACGCGCGCGCGAAGCTGTTCTTCGAGCAGGCACAGTCGCGAGTGCGTCAGCTGCCTGGCGTGGAGTCCGTGTCGCTGGCGGAACGCATTCCCTTCTCGCCGAACATGCACACAACCACAATTCTGGTGGAGGGCCGGCCGGAGGCGACGCCGCGCACCGGGGCGTCGGTGGATACATCCAGAGTCACGCCGGAGTTTTTCCGCACCCTGGGCGTCCCACTCGTGGCCGGACGCGAATTCGACAACCGTGATGTGCCCGGGTCCATTCGCGCGGCGATCGTGTCTGAAGCGCTTGCACGCACCTACTTCCCCAAGGGCGACGCGCTGGGCGCACGACTGCGCCTGCTCACAACCACCGGGCCGGAAGTCGAGATTGTCGGCATCTCGAAGGACTACATGATTCGTCAGGTCGGCGAGGCCCCGCGACCCGTGATTCACTTCGCGGCGTCGCAACGGCCCGCCACGTCGTATTCGATCCTGACGCGGACGTCCGGGGACACCGCGGGCCTCATGACACACATCCAACGGGAACTGCAGGGCATGGAGCCACAACTGGTCTTCCT
>CAZLJG010000181.1:0-6853 GCA_964559545.1 uncultured Solibacteraceae bacterium
CTCACCGTCGGTCATCAAGGCGGGGTCCTGGTTCGAGAAGATCAATCGCAAGATCCTTGAAAACCCGAACGTGACCTTCACGGTGGCCGATGGCCGGCACTTTCTCAAGACGACGCAGAAGAAGTTTGATGTCATTACGGCCGACCTGATGCTGCCGCACCTCGCCGGCGCGGCGAGCCTCTACTCCGCGGACTACTACGCACTGGCGCGGCAGGCGCTTGCGCCCGGCGGCATCATGGTGCAGTGGATTCCGGTGGACACCGAGTTCCAGCACAAACTCATGCTGCGCAGTTTCCTCGACGCCTTCCCCTATGTCACGTTGTGGATTGGCGGCAGCATCGCCATCGGCTCGAACGAACCGCTCACGTTGCGGGAATCCGATTTCGCGTTGAAGGTCGCCTACCCGCAGGTGCAGGTGGCCATGGAGGAATCCGGCCTTGGCACGTTCCAGTTGCTGGTGAATCAGTACTTCACGCACCGGCCCCACATCGAGCGCTATCTCGGTGAAGGCCCGCTGCTGCGCGACGACAAACCTGTGACGGAGTATTTCCTGTCGCTGCCGAAGAACAGCCCACAGGTGGACCTCACGCCCTACGCAGGCAAGCCCGAAGACATCGTGCGGTGACTCTTCGGAGCACGAGGGCTTCAGCCCTCGTGTTATCCCAAGGGCTAAAGCCCTTGGGCTCCGACCACAGCGAAGTTCCGATAGTCCGTAATCGCGTCCGGCTTGGACCACAACCCGACGCGGCCGGTCGGCGCCCCAGGCAGCGTGAACTGCAGCGTCTGTGTCTCGTTGACCCAGCCTGTGATCTCAGAGCCCTTCACGCGCATCCGCAACGTGCGCCACTCGCCCATCGGAATCTCGACGTGCACGCCGCCGTGATGAATACGCTGTCTCTCTCCATCCACCACACGCCACAAGGCCGTGTCGCCGTCCTTGGTGTTATACCGATACGCGTAGTGATTCCCGTCGTCATTGAGACCAAACAGGATGCCGGCGAACTGATCCGACGCGCCACCGATCAAGCGGAAGTCCACGCGGATCTCGCCATCGCCAAACTGCGGAATCGACCGCTCGACGCCGTATGCGAATTGCAGGCCACCCAACACGCGAGTGCCAAAGGATTCTGCGGATCGCGGGAACAAGGCCATCGCTTTCGACGACAGATCCGTGGGCGCAGTACCGGTCTTCCACGTGCTGCCGTCGAGACTGAGGATCGGCATCCCGGCCTCCTGCTGCACTGTCCAATTGCCGGCAAGCACCACAAATGACGACGGCTCAGCGCCGACCGGCTCACCACCGAGCCACACCCCAGGCCCGCTGGAGCATGCCGCCGCACCAAGCACCGCGATGATCGCCAGCACCGCGGACTGCGGACCGCGGACTGGGGACTGTCTGCGCTTCATCCACGAAAAGTACACGCGGACGAGCAACAGCACAAGGAGGATGCCCGCGTAGGCATAGGGCTTTGTCTCCGGCACTTTCGTTTTCCAGAGGAAGTGCACTGCGCCGGCAATACCCGCGACGTACGCCAGACGATGCAGCGTCTGCCACCGGCGGCCCAATCGCCGAATCGCGCCCTTCGTCGACGTCAGCGCCAGCGGCACCATCGTCAGAAACGCGACCATGCCCGCGATGATGAACTTGCGCTTGGTGATGTCGTCGATGATCGGCTGTATCTGACAGTCGGACCAGTAGAGGCAGGCCCGATCAAACAAGATGTAGAACGAGAGGTGGAGACAGGCGTAGAAGAAGGCCAGGAGTCCAAGCGTCTTCCGGATCGACTGGATGCGGTTCCACCCGGTCACCCGGCGCACCGGCGTCACCGCCAGCGAACACAGCAGAATCACGAGCGCCGTTTCGCCGCTGGTCAACAGCAACGTTTCGAGCGGGTTGATGCCGAGGCTCCCCCAGAAGGTGTTGTAGAGCAGGTCGGCGCCCGGCCACAGGGCCACGAGCGTCACCAGAGCCTTCAGCGCCATCAGTAGAACTTCTTGAGGTCCATTCCCTCGTACAACTTCGCCACCTGATCTGCGTAGCCGTTGAACATCAGGGTCGGCTTGTTCTTGAGCAGGGACCCGAGCGAATTTTCGCGCGCCTGGCTCCACCGCGGATGATCAACGGTGGGATTCACGTTCGAGTAGAACCCGTATTCACGCGCGTTCGCGATGTTCCAGGAGGTCGGGGGTTCGTTCTCCACGAAGCTGATTCGAACAATCGACTTGATGCTCTTGAAGCCGTATTTCCATGGCACCACCAACCGAATCGGTGCGCCGTTCTGATTCGGCATCTCCTTGCCGTAGAGACCCGTCGCCAGAATTGTCAGCGGATGCATCGCTTCGTCCATACGCAGCCCTTCGACGTACGGCCAGTCGAGCGCGGCCGACCGCTGCCCGATCATCTCGTTGGGGCGCATCAGGGTAGTGAACGCCACGTACTTCGCGCGGCTGTTGGGCTGCACACGTTTGATGAGATCCGCCAGCGGGAATCCCACCCACGGAATGACGGCCGACCACGCTTCCACACAGCGGAAGCGATAAATGCGCTCTTCGAGCTGGTGTGGCTTCACGAGGTCTTCGAGGGCGTAGTCGGCCGGCTTGGCCACCAGCCCGTCCACCTTCACCGTCCACGGCTTGACGGTCAGCCGGTTGGCATACCGCGCCGGGTCCGACTTGTTCGTGCCGAACTCATAGAAGTTGTTGTACTGGGTGAGCTGCTCCCACGTGTGGGGCTTCTCGTTCGTCGACAGCGGCGACGGCTTCACGTTGGGAATGGTCGCCTGCGCCGACAGATCCTCGCCAAGCGGGCCACACGCCACCGCGCCAATCGCTCCCACCGCCGCCACTTTCATGAAGTCGCGGCGCGACCGGTACACCGGCTCCGGCGTGATTTCGGACGAACGGATATCAAACGGCTGGCCGATTTTGATCACCATCTTGAAACTCCCACACAAATTCTACCCCGGCACGCGTACTACGTTCCCCCGCCTCCAGGGGTTACAGGAGTTACGGAGGCCGAAAGGGGTCGGATGGACTTTACAGGGAGGCACAGAGGAAGGTCAGGCTCTCTGTGAGGATGGTCTGGATCGACGTGCTGAGTTGGTGGCCGTCCTTCAGCAGGCGCAGGTCCACCAGTGGCCGGTCGACGGCCCAGGCCTTCACCATGTTCGGGTTCACCACATCGTCTTCCGTCCCCTGAAAGACAAGCGTAGGGCGTGTCGTGGGCAGGGTGAGCGCGTCGTACTGGCCGGCGTCTTCGTAGAGCGCGTAGCCGATCTGGCGTTCACGTTCATCGGCGTAGTGGAACACCGTCAGGCTGCCTGCCCGTTTCCAGTCTTCAACGGAGTGGGGCCCAAGGTGCGTAAGTCGGTTGCCGCCGAAGTCCAGCGCCGGCGCCATCAGCACCAGGCGGTCGATCCTGCCGGTCGTATCCGCGTTCGCCGCCAGGACGGCCACAAACGCACCGAGGCTCGAGCCCACGAGCGCGACAGGTCCCTCGGGCACTCCCGCCACAATCTCGCGGACCTGCGCGAGCATCCGGCTGGTGGTGAGCGTCTCAAACGCCGGCTGATTCAGGTCGGGGCAGGTATACCCCACGCCCCGGGCCTCAAGCGCCGTCCGGAACTGTTCCGCCTTCCCTGACGCCGGCGACGATGCGAAGCCGTGGAGGTAGATGACGTGCCGGACGGGGGTGGGCATCCTCGTCAGATCTTGTTCGTGCAGTTTGGCCGGCACCGGCAGGCCATGCCCGCTTCGCCGTCGGTGTTGTAGTCGTACGACAACTCGGCGCCTTTGGGGATGTTCTTCGACGCGCGGATCCAGACCACGTCGCCGATGACTTCCGAGTAGCAGTTGCCTTCGCAGGAATGGTTGATGAACCGCGCGGTGGAACCGCCGACGTTGCCGTCACGGAACCAGCGACGGTTCAGCGTAAAGCACCAGATCTGCCCCTTCTTCTGGTATTTCGTCTCGCGGCGATCGGCCTCAGCCGACGAAATCTTCTCGCCGGTGTAGGTGATGATGCGCTTGTTCTTGTTGATGGGCTCGGCGGCATACACGCCCCAGCCGGAAATCCGCGACTTCTTGCGGATGATCTTCACGCCCGTTTCAGTGATCTCTACTTTGGCCCGCGGAGTCTTCATCAATCGGGCATTGTACCATCGCGCGCGCCGGTCCCCCGGGCGCGCGCGATGGTTACATCGTCTCGTCGATCAGTTCGGCAGCAGCTGCACGGAGCCGCCGGCCAACGGCCCGCTACCCTGATACACCACCACGCCCTGCCCGTTGGTCACGGTGACAGACACCGTGTCCTGCGCACCACCCTTGGTGACCGTGATGCTGAACGTATAGCCGGCCTGCTTCCCGATGGACCCGGCGCCGGTCATCACCATCGTGCCGCCAGCGCCCGCCGGCGTGAACGTGGCTGAGGTCACCGAGGTGGACTCGAACCGGCCCAGTGGTTTGCCGCCACCAGTGGCCCACACGGCCAGCGACCCGGATCCAATGCCGCTCGCGTCCACACGCCCGTCAAACACGAGGTGCAGTTTCTGTTTCGCGGCCTGATCCCAGTGGCCCTGCGCCCGCATCCGCGCGGGGGTCACTGATGTCGTCGGCAGCGTGAAGCTCGCCGAGGTGCCCTGATACACCGTGACCGTCTCACCCAGCACTGTCATCGTGACGTTCCCCGCGATGACGTTCACCGTCAGCGTGCCGCCCGCGTCCACCGAGGTGTCCACCGATTCGCCGGGGGCGAGGGTCAGGGAGCCGATCACATCGCCATCCTCGTCGAGGAGCAGAACCACGATGGGCGACGTATTCGCGGTGTCTGCCGTCACCGGGCTGCCAAACGTCGCGCCCTGGCCACTGGTCAACTGGATGACCGTCGTCACACCGCTGATCGTCTTCCGCAGTTCGACGATGCCCGTGGACTGGAAGACACGCGCTGATGTGCTGCCGCTGATCGGATTACAGGTGATGCCGACGGCATCACCCACTGACGCCATTCGCACCTGCTCGGCACCGCCAAACGCGCACGTATCGACAATGACCGGGCTTGAGCCGGCACCGGAGACGTCGAATCGGACACCGAGGATCTGGTCCGCCACCGTAACAGCCCACCCGCCGCGGTCGGTGATCGAGCCGGACGTAAATCCACCAGGAATCACATCGGAGAACTGATTCGACGGCGTCGCCGACTCGTCGGCGCCGGTCGCCGCAACGCGATCCACCGAGTCGTAGATCCCATCGCCATCCGAGTCGATGTCCAGGTCGAGTTGGAACAACAGGCCCGACGTGGTCGCGGTCCCTACGATGTCGGCGTTCTGCTGCTGGTGCCAATACCCCAGGTTGCTGATCGCCCGAATCGTGTAAGTGCCAGCCGGCAGGCCTGGGCCGGTCGTAAAGGTCCCATTGGATCCGGTCGTGGACTGCGCGATCACCGTGGTCCCCGTCACGACCTGCACTGTGATGCCCTGCAACACCACGCCGCTTGTGGTGGTGACCGTGCCGGAGAATCGCCCACCTGATGTCAGGTTGAAGTCGATACCAGATGTCGTGGCGCCTTGAGTGACGCTGACAGGCGTGCCCTGGGCCACCACGCTACATCCCAGGCACGTTCCACCGCCATATACCTGGTTGACCATGCCGCTCGTGTTGCTCGTCACGACCCAATACTGTCCCGTGGTGAGCGCCGGGGACTGGTAGGTGCCACTGGCGATCAGGACCTGCGCTGTCCCAACAGTCCGCCCCTGGGCGTCAACAAACAACAACGAAGTGCCCGCCGGGACGGCGCCGCCGTCGCGCTGCACCGTGCCTGTAATGACGCCACCCGCGCCGAGATCGAAGTTGATGCCGGTGATCGGCGCCTCACCTCCCGGCACCACGATGGGTGTCCCGGCAGTGACGGCGCAGCCTGGAAAACACGTCACGTTGTCGTAGAGTTCCGGAATTCCCCCGGCCGCCGTCGCGCGAGCAAAATACGACCCGGCTGGGAAGCCCTCGCGGCTGGCGTATTCACCCGTGGCGGCACTCACCGTGGCCGTTCCGACAGACCGGCCTGTGCTGTTGAAGAACGTGACCGTCGACGTCGTTGGTAACGCGCCGTTCACCATTACCTGGCCGGAGATTCTGGCCCCCAAGGTCAGCGCGAAATCAACCCCGGCGGTTGGACCGCCAAAAGCGACCGCCACTGGGGCACCGAGTAACGGATTGCAGCCAACGCATTGGATATCGTTGAACACTTCCGCGATGTAGCCGGGTGTCCCTGGGATGGTGCTGCCGGCCAGCACGTAGTACGTGCCGGCCTGGAGATTCGGAATGTTGTAGACGCCTGCGGCATCGGTCAACGCCCCCGAATTCACCTGGCTCCCGGCCGTGTTGAACCCTCGCACGACAATGCCAGGGATCGGTGCTCCAGTAGCCGCATCAGTGACGACCCCCGTAATGGATCCCAGACGCGCAAGCGCGAAGTCCACGGTGCTGGTTCCGCCAGCCGTCAAGGCCACCGGTGTGGCGCCGATTGTGGCGATCTGACAATTGCTCGGGCACAACACATTGTCATGGGCTTCGTCCAGATAGCCCTGGCTGTTCTGTGTGCGCACGAGCACAGGCCCGGCGGCAAGCCGGTCGATCGTGTAGACACCGGCTACGCCACCCACCGTCGTGGTACTGAATGATCGCAAGAAGATGCCTGTGGTCGAGTAGGCACTGACCGTGACGCCATTCATTCCGTTTGTGCCGTCGGTCACCCGCCCGGTCAGAACCGCCTGCGGATTCAACACGAAGTTGACCGTGCTGGGGCCGCTGACCGGTGTGCCCTGCGCCGTCGTACACGTCGGAGCGCATTGCACCCCAC
>CAZLJG010000182.1:0-2536 GCA_964559545.1 uncultured Solibacteraceae bacterium
GGCCCGGGTCCGATCACAAACCGCGGCTTCGGGTCGTTGCCTTCGTCTTCGGTCGTCACGTTCAGCAACATGACCACGAAGAGGAAGAGGACCATGATGGCGCCGGCATACACGATGATCTGCAGGACGGCCATGAAGGGCGCGTTGAGCAGCACGTAGAGGCCGGAGAGCGCCGCAAACGACACGATGAGCAGCAACACGCTGTACATCGGGTTGCGCTGGCCCACGACCAGCACCGACGACACGATGGCGACTATCGCGAACAGCCAGAAGAACAAGGCATCCATAACGCTTACCACCCGTACCTGAGCACAAGGCCCGCCGTGACCAGGAGGTTGATGGTGGCCGCCGGCAGCAGCCACTTCCACCCGAACTCCATCAGGTGGTCATACCGGTAGCGCGGCAACGTCCAGCGCATCCAGATGTAGAAGAACAGCAGCAGGAAGACCTTGGCCAGGAACCAGACCCAGCCGAGCCAATCGGGGAGGAACGGGCCGTGCCAGCCGCCGAGGAACAGGTTGACCGCCACCGCCGACATCGTGGCCATCGCGATGTATTCGGCCATGAAGAACAGCGCGAAGGTCATCGAGCTGTATTCGGTGTGATACCCGGCGACCAGTTCCTGTTCGGCTTCCGGGAAGTCGAACGGGGCGCGGTTGGTTTCGGCAACGGCCGCCGTCATGAAGATGAAGAAGCCGACCGGCTGCAGGAAGATGTACCACTTCGGGATGAACCCGAACCAGTAGCCCTGCTGCGAGTCGACAATCTCGTTGAGCGAGAGGCTGCCGGCGAGCATGACGACCGCGGCGAGCGACAGGCCAAACGACAACTCGTAGCTGATCATCTGCGCCGACGAGCGGAGACCACCGAGCAACGAGTATTTGCTGTTGGAGGCCCAGCCGGCGAGCACAATGCCGTAGACGCCCATCGAGGTGATCGCGAAGAGCGCAAGCACGCCGACGTTGACGTTGGCGGCCACCAGCTTCACGGGTTCGTCGAGGAGCCCGAAGAATGTCGTGTCGGCGCCGAAGGGCACCACCGAGAACGCGGCGAACGCGGCGGCGGCGCACAAGATTGGCGCGAGGTAAAAGAGGAACGTGTCGGCCGCCTTGGGCCGCAGTTCTTCTTTCATCATGAGTTTGATGATGTCGGCCAGCGGCTGCATCGTGCCCCAGGGGCCGACGCGGTTCGGGCCGAGGCGCTGCTGCACGAAGGCGGCGACCTTGCGCTCCATGAGCACGAGGACGGCCGCTGAATTCAGCAGCATGAAGAACGTGAAGCCGATGACGCCGAGGTGGGCGATGAGCTGTGGATCCATGTCTTAGTGCGCGTGGGCGTGAGCCCGCGCCTCCGCTCGCCAATCGGCCTTCAGTGTGCAGCGGCCTTCGCGCACGTGGGCTTCAAATTCCTCGCGGAACAACCCGACGGTCGTGAGCACCGGCGTGGCGGCCGCGTCACCGAAGGCGCACAAGGTCTTGCCCATGATGTTATTGGCCACCGAGAGCAGCAGGTCGATGTCCTTCATCTGGCCCTCGCCGCGTTCGATGCGCCCAAGCAGCTTGTGCAGCCAGTCGCCACCCTCACGGCACGGGGTGCACTTGCCGCACGACTCGTGTTTGTAGAAGTAGAGGAGGTTTTCCGCCGCCCACACCATGCAGGTCGTTTCGTCCATGACGATCATGCCGGCCGACCCGAGCATGGACCCGGCCTTCATGACGCCGTCGAAGCTGGCGGGAATGTCGATTTGATGCGGCAGCAGAATCGGCACGGACGAGCCGCCGGGAATCACGGCCTTGAGCTTGCGGTCGCCGCGAATGCCGCCGCCGTACTGCTCGCCGTAGATGAGTTCCTTCACCGTCACGTGCATTGGCGCCTCGTAGACGCCCGGACGCTTCACGTGGCCGCTGAGGCAATACAGCTTCGGCCCGCCGTTCTTCTCCGGCCCAAGCGACGCGAACCACTCGGCGCCGCGCGTGATGATCGGCGGCACGTTGCAGAGGGTTTCGACGTTGTTGACGGCCGTCGGGCAGTCGTAGAGGCCGGCCACGGCGGGGAACGGCGGCTTCAGACGAGGCTGCGCGCGCTTCCCTTCCAGCGATTCAATGAGCGCGGTCTCTTCACCGGCTTCATACGCACCGGCGCCGCGATGCACGAAGATTTCGCAGTCGAACCCGGTGCCGAAGATGTTCTTGCCGATGAACCCGGCCGCGCGCGCCTTCGCCAATTCGGCCTCGAGCACTTCCTGCACGTGGTAGAACTCGCCGCGAATGTAGATGTAGGCGACCTTGGCGCCAATCGCGTGACACGCAATCAGGCACCCTTCAAACAGCAGGTGCGGATTGCGCTCCATCAGCACGTGATCCTTGAACGTGCCCGGTTCACTTTCGTCCGCGTTGCAGCAGATGTACTTCGGCTTCGGCGACTTCTTGTCGACGAACTGCCACTTCATGCCGGTCGGGAAGCCGGCGCCGCCGCGGCCGCGCAGGCCCGATGCCTTGACGACATCCACGACTTCGTCGGGCGTCATCGTCAGCGC
>CAZLJG010000182.1:2636-6773 GCA_964559545.1 uncultured Solibacteraceae bacterium
AAATGGCAACCCGTCAGTGACGCGGCGCCCTTGGTGCGCAGGCCGTCGACGAGTTTCTGCGCGTCTTCCGGCCGCTGACATTCGTGCCAGTCGTCGTTCACGCCCACGACCGGTGCGCGATCACAGGCGCCCAGACACTCCACTTCAAACAGCGAAAACGCGCCATCGGCGGTGGTCTCCCCTGCCGAGATGCCGAGCACCTTCTGCAGTTCGTCCGTCACGCGCTCGGCGCCGTTGAGTGCACACGACAACGTTCGACAGACCTGAATCACGTGCCGGCCAACCGGCCGCTGGTAGAACATCGTGTAAAACGACACGACATCCTCAACCTCGGCGGTCGAGATGCGGATGGCCGAGGCCACCGCCTTCATCGCGTTGCGCGAGATGTAACCCTGCTGCCGCTGCGCCAGATACAACGCGGCGATGACCGCCGACTTGCGACGTTCCGCCGGGTACCGGCTGCAGATGTCTTCGAGTTTGGCGAGGTTCTCGGCCGTGAACACAAACGCCGGACCTTCGTCGGCCAGGGCACGCTGCGACTGGTGCATGCCCTTGCCGTAGTCCATCAGGGGGTGGAAACTCATCGGTCAACGTCTCCCATCACAACGTCTGTGGAGCCGATCACGGCGATGACGTCGGCGATCAGGCCGCCCTTGATCATGCTCGGCAGCGCCTGGCACGCGAGGAATGACGGCGCGCGCGGTTTCACGCGAATCGGGCGGTTGCCGCCGTCGGACACGACATAAAACCCGTGTTCGCCACGCGGACCTTCAACCGGCACGTACGCTTCGCCCTTCGGCACCGTGAAGCCCTGCGAGTAGATCAGGAAGTGCTGAATGAGCGCTTCCATCTCGGTGTAGACCCGATCCTTGGGCGGCGGCACCACGCGGTAGTCGCCACAGTCGTATTCGCCAATCGGCGAAATGCGCTCGAGGGCCTGCTGGCAGATCTTCACGCTCTCGCGCATCTCCACCAGCTTCACCTGATACCGCGCGAACACGTCGCCGGCCGTCTGGGTCGGCACCTTGAAGTCGAACGTGTCGTACTTCAGGTACGGCCACACCTTGCGCACGTCGTAGTTGATCCCGACCGCGCGCGCCATCGGGCCCACCAGGCCCAACGCCAGCGTGTCTTCCTTCGAGAGCGCGCCCACGCCCACGGTGCGCTTCGTCCACACCTGGTTCTTCGTGAGCATCAGCTCGTAGTTGTCGAGCGCCGCGGGCATCTTGTCGAGCAGTGCCTTCACCGCCTTGTGATACCCACGCGGCAGGTCTTCGCGCAGGCCGCCGACCCGGATGTAACTCGGGAACATGCGGAAGCCCGCGATCATCTCGTTGAGATTCAGCAGCTGCTCGCGTTCGCGGAACGCGTACATCATCACCGACACCGCGCCGATTTCCATCGCGTGGGTCGCCAGCCACACCAGGTGGCTGTTGAGCCGCTGCAGCTCGGCGATCAGCACACGGATGTACGTGACGCGATCGGGCATCTCGAGCCCGAGCAACTTCTCCACCGACAGGCAGAACGACAGGCTGTTTGACTGGGCGCCGAGGTAATCCATGCGCTCGACGAGCGGAATCACCTGCTGCCACTTCTTCTGCTCGGCGGTCTTTTCGATGCCGGTGTGCAGAAACCCAATCGTGGGATCGGCGTTGACGATGGTTTCACCGTCAAGCTCGAGCACCAACCGCAACACGCCGTGCGTGCTGGGGTGCTGCGGCCCCATGTTGACGGTCATCGTCTCTGTGCGAATTTCCGACATAGAAATCAGAGTCCTTCTTCGATCCACGCACACACCGCATGAATCCACGTGCGGTGTACTTCCTGTATCCGCGCCGTCACGTCGCTCGGCACATTCACCACAACGTCCGCAATGGCCGTCGTGTCCCCGCCGCCGCGCCCCGTGAGGGCAATCGTCACCAACCCCTGCGCCTTCGCCGCCCGCAGCCCCATGGTCACGTTGGGTGACCGGCCGCTGGTCGTGATGCCGACCGCCACATCGCCCGGGCGTCCGAGCGCTTCAATCTGGCGGGCGAACACCGCGTCGAACCCGAGGTCGTTGCCGGCCGCCGTCAGCACCGCGCCGTCCGTGGACAACGCCAGGGCCGCAATCGCCCGGCGGGTGCGCGTGTACCGCACCACCAACTCTGTGGCCAGGTGCTGCGCGTCGGTCGCGCTGCCCCCGTTGCCGAACACCAACACCGTTCGGCCCGCCTTCACCGCGTCGCCAATCAGCGCCGCGCCCCGTTCCGCGTCCGCACCCGATGCCGCCAGAAACGCGCGATGCGTGTCCGCCGCATCGGTCACTGCGCGATCGAGCGCGTCCCTGAACCCCACGTCAGTCGCGCTTATGCGCCAGACGTTCGGACGCCGCACGCGACGCGCGAATGTTCGCCGCAAATTCTTCCGGCGTCAGTTCCATCGGCGACCACGAGGCCGCATCCTTGCGCACCTGCACCGGGTAGTCCTTGCGCAGCGGATGCCCCGTCCAGTCATCCGGCGTCAGAATGCGCCGCAGGTCCGGGTGACCGGTGAACGCGATCCCAAACAGGTCGTACACCTCGCGCTCGAGCCAGTTGGCCGCGGGCCACAGGCCGGTGAGCGTCGGCATCCACGGATCCGTCTCAGGCACGCGCACCTTCAGCCGCAGCCGTCGGGGCGGAGCCGCGCCACCGGGCTGCGCAAACGCCTCACCCAGACACGCCAGGTGATACACCACTTCGTAGCGCGGTTCGGCCGGGTGGTAATCCACCGCGGTGATTTCGACGAGGAAGGAAAACTGCAGCCCCGCGTGGTCGCGCAACGTCCGGCAGACTTCGACGATGTGTTCGCGGGCGACGTAGGCGGTCGGCATGTCGATCGCGTCAGCCGGTTCGAGCACCGCGGTGGGCGCCGTCTGGCGGACGAGGTCGAGCACGGTGGTGTCCATCACGTTCGACATGATTAGGCCGACATCCTGGAGTTATCGATCTTCCGCTGGAGCTGGACGATGCCGTAGATGAGGGCTTCGGGGCGTGGCGGGCAGCCGGGCACAAACACATCCACCGGCACCACCTGATCCACACCCTGGACGATCGCGTAGTTGTCGAACACGCCGCCGCAGCTCGCGCACGCGCCCATGGAAATCACCCACTTGGGCTCGGGCATCTGGTCGTAGATGCGACGCAGGACGGGGGCCATCTTGCGGGAGAGGCGGCCGGCCACGATCATCAGGTCGGACTGGCGAGGCGAGCCGCGGAAGACCTCGGCGCCGAAGCGCGCGACGTCGTAGCGGCCGGCGGCCATGGCCATCATTTCGATCGCGCAGCACGCAAGGCCGAAGGTCACCGGCCAGATGGCCGACCGACGGGCCCACTGCACCATCTTTTCGACGGACGTGGTGAGGATGGAGGCTTCCGCCTCGGTGTGAATCTTGACGCCCGTGTTGGGCATCGCGATGGTCGACGGACCACTCATCGCTTGACCTCCCGGCTCCAGTCAAACACGCCCTTGCGCCATACGTAGATGTAGCCGGTCGTCAGGAGGCCGAAGAAAAAGAGAATCTGGAAATACGCCACGGGACCGAGCTCGCGGAACGCCATCGCCCAGGGGTAAAGGAACGCGATTTCGATGTCGAACAGGAGAAAAATCATCGCGACCAGGTAGAACTTCACCGACTGGCGCTCGCGGGCGTCACCGACGGGCGGCATGCCGCACTCGTAGGGCGCGGACTTTTCGGGGGTCGGTTTCCGGGGTCCGACCAGCTGGGACAGGCCGACCATCGCGGCGGCGAACCCCAGACCGAGGCCAATCATGATGAGGATGGGCAAAAAGCCGTCCATGGACGC
The DNA here is from genome assembly GCA_964559545.1 of uncultured Solibacteraceae bacterium. Taxonomy (GTDB): domain Bacteria; phylum Acidobacteriota; class Vicinamibacteria; order Vicinamibacterales; family SCN-69-37; genus SYFT01. The sequence goes on from CAZLJG010000182.1 coordinate 6,464, forward strand.
GTATTCTCCCTCTATTGGTCACGCTTGTACGTGGCGTGAACAAAGTGAGATGCTAACACATGGCCCGCACAATCCTCCTCAATGGCGAGCCCCATCCGTGGGACGCGGACAGGACCGTTGAGGCCCTCCTGACCGACCTGGAAATCGACACCCGGACCGTCGCCGTCGAGCGCAACCGGGTGGTCGTCAAACGGGCCCAATACGGCCAGACGATCATCGAGGCTGGGGACGAGATCGAGATCGTCAGTTTCGTTGGAGGCGGCTGGCACATCGGAGCCCAGGGGCTTTAGCCCCTGGGACATCACAAGGG
>CAZLJG010000183.1:0-6714 GCA_964559545.1 uncultured Solibacteraceae bacterium
ACGGCCTGTCGAGTGCCGACATCGCGACGGCACTGACCCTGTCCGAGGGCACGGTCCGCAACTACCTCTCGGAGGCCATCAGCAAACTCGGGGCCAAGAACCGCGTCGAGGCCGCCAACCTCGCGAAAGCCAAAGGTTGGCTATAGCGGGAGCCCGGCTGCTCCGATGAGCTTGGCTGCGTCCTTCTTGCTGCGCCTCCGTCTTTCCCACCATGAACACTCAAACGGTTGATTCAGAAGTGGTGAAGCAGGCGGTTCGGAAGGCATACGGAAACATCGCGGCCGGGGCGGTCACGTCCGGGTGCTGCGGGCCGGCGCCCGAGGGACTGTCCAGTGGCAGTGGTTGTTGCGGCGGGGGAGGCACGGCGGCGTCGCGCATCGGCTACTCGGCCGACGAAGAAGCGGCGGCACCCGAAGGCGCCAACCTCGGACTTGGCTGCGGCAACCCGCAGGCGATCGCGTCGCTCAAACCGGGCGAGCGCGTGCTTGATCTCGGCAGCGGCGCCGGCTTCGATGCGTTTATCGCGGCGCAGGCGGTCGGCTTCGATGGTCAGGTGATCGGTGTGGATATGACGCCCGAGATGGTGGCTCGCGCACGCGCAAACGTCGCAAAGACCACACTCACCAACGTGGAGTTCCGACTCGGCGAAATTGAACGGCTGCCCGTGGCGGATGCGAGTGTGGACGTGATCATCTCCAACTGCGTCATCAATCTTTCGACCGACAAACCCGCCGTCTTCCGTGAAGCGTATCGCGTGCTCGCGCCTGGCGGTCGCCTCGCGATCTCCGACATCGTCGCCATCCGCGAAGTGCCGGAGGCGTTGCGCGCGGACCTGAACGCGTATTCGGGCTGTGTGTCCGGCGCGGCGGTGGTCAGCGACACCGAGCGGATGCTGCGCGAGGCCGGCTTCGAGGACGTCTCCATCGAGCTCCGCGGCGACAGCCGGTCGCTTGTGGAAGGCTGGGCGCCTGGCCAGCGGGCCGAGGACTATGTGGCCTCGGCGCAGATTCAGGCCGTGAAGCGGTCGTGAGGGGCTGGAGGTAACATGGCGGCGGGTATGGCGCTCACGACCGAAGCGGTCTGGACCGAGTTTCACGCGAACCTGCTCCGGTTCGTCGCCAGTCGTGTGCGCAATCCCGCCGACGCGGAGGATGTGGTGCAGCGCGTGTTCCTGCAGGTGCATCGCGCGCTGCCCACGCTCCGGGACGCCGACCGCCTGCCGGCCTGGCTCTATCAGATGACCCGGCGCGCCATCATCGACTTCTACCGCACACCCGCGCACAAGCGGGAACTGGCGATGGATGACGATGTGGAGATTGAGGCGGAGGCACCAGACGAACCGACGGCCCTCTCGGAGTTATCCACGTGCCTGCGCCCGCTGATGGCCGGCCTGGCCGAGGTGGATCAGCAGGCGCTCGCCTTGGTCGAATTCGAAGGCGTGTCGCAGGTGGAGGCCGCGCGGCGGCTGGGCGTCTCGGTATCGGGCATGAAAAGTCGGGTGCAGCGTGCCCGGCACCGCCTGCGCCAGGCCGTTGAGACCTGCTGCCGCATCGAACTCGACCGCCGCGGGGGGCTGACGTCGTACGAATCCCGTGAATGCGACTCGTGCGGGTGCGAGTAGCCCGAACCATTCGGGGGTATTTCGTCGTCCAAGTGCCCGGAGGGTTTGTACCGATGAGACCGAGATTGATGACCGGAATTGCTGCAGCGGCGTTGTTGGCCTTGACTGTGATCGTGCCCGCTTCCGCGCAGGCGCCGACCTATAACGTGTCCTGGATTGCCGGACCTCCCGGACAGGAAGCCACCTACACCGGCACGACAACCTTTGTGGTGGACGCCAAAGGCGTGGTGACCGGGAAGTTGTCGTTGATCAACCCGGTGGGCGTGAATGCGGCCATCAGCGGCACGGTCGCCAAGGACGTCTGGACGTTTGACTTCGGTTATGAAATCCCAGACCAGATGTGCAGCGGCACGTTGAAGGGCACTGGCAAAGTCGCTGCGGGCCGCAAGACGATTCAGGGCACGGCGGTGATCGCGGGCGCCTGTGTGCCCGAACCGTTCAACTCAACGTTTACGTTTACGTTGCAGGAGAAGAAGTAGGTTCGGGCAGGGTGCGCAGTGAGCGCACCCAGCGGTAGTGTGAGAGCACGGCGCCGGTGAATGTGGGGAACTCACAGTACTTGACGCCGTGTTCGTCGCACACTTCCTTGACGATCTTCGACAGCGCCGGGTAGTGCACGTGGGCAATCTTCGGGAAGAGGTGATGTTCCCGCTGGTAGTTCAACCCGCCGAAGAAGAAGGTCAGCACCGGGTTTTCGGTCGCAAAATTTGAGGTGGTGCGAATCTGGTGCACCACCCACTCCGCGCGCTTTGTGCCGTCGCTCACCACGGGGTGTTCCACGTTGTCCACGCTGTGCGCCGACTGGAACACCAACCCGAAGACGAGGCCGATCACCATCGAGACGGCGACGTAACTTCCGAACACCCGTCCCACCGAGTAGTACTGCATCGGGATGATGAACGCGACGGTCACAAAAAAGATCTTCCCGCCAATGAGGGCCACCATGTGGCCGCCCTTGGGATAGGGCGCGGTCAAGCCGTCGTTTTTGCCGAACATCAGGCGCTGCAGGTCGCTGTAGAGATACCGCACGTGGATGCCGCAATACAGCATCCACAAATAGATGTGCTGGTACCGGTGGGCCGGCTTCCACTCATGGTCGGCGCTCATCCGGGCGAGTCCGCCCAGCTGGATGTCGGCGTCCTCGAGGGATTCGTTCGTGAAGACGTGATGATTGTGGTTGTGTTTGTCGGCCCAGAAATACGAACTGGCCCCGAGCAAATCCAGCGTGAACCCGAGGGACCGATTCACCCAACGATGCCGCGAAAAGCCTCCGTGGTTGGCGTCGTGCTGCACGTTGAAGCCCACGCCAATCATCGAAAAGGCCAGGAACAGACCCGCCAGGATTCCTTCGGGCCAGCTCTCCACATTAAAGACAAGCCAGTAGTACCCCAGCGCGACCCCGCCGATGCAGAGGGCCGCCTTCAAATACATGACGGGGTGATCCTGGGTGGGCCGATCGCCGAAATACGCCTTGACGCGTTTTTCGAGGGCCATTTTGACGACGGGGGGAGCGAATTCGACTGGAGAATGCACGCTGGCGAAGCGTATCACGCACCTTTGAGGACGCGAACGGCCGAATTGTCGGCCAGATCGCGCAGTGTCTGGAACGGGCCGGCCACGATTGTCGTGCCCTCCGCGGGGCCATCCACCTCGATGGTCAGCCCCCCGATCAGTCCGGTGGTCACCGGCGTGAACGTCGCCCGGCCCTCCCGCACCACAAACACGCCGCTTCGTCCGTCGCGCTGTACGACCGCCTGTAGTGGCACGGACAGCACGTTCTGACGCGAGGCGACCAGGATCTCGGCATCGCAGGTGAGTCCCGGCCGCAGTTGAGCGACATCGCCCTCCAGGCGGACGGTGACTTTGAACTCGCGGGCCGCTGCCTGTGCGCCAGTCTGGGGCAGGGCGCTCGCGCCAATTTCCACGACACGCCCGGCGAACGTACGGCCCGACAGGGCATCCAGGGAGATCGCGGCAGGATTCTCGAGCGCCAAGCGCAACACGTCAGCTTCCGCCACCTTGACTTCGGCGTTGATGGCGCTCAGGTCAGAGATCGTCATGAGAATCGAGCCGGGCTGATTCTGGACGCCCATCACCACCATCTCGCCTTCTTCCACCGAGAGACGGGTGATCACGCCGTTGATGGGAGCGGTAATCGAGGTCTTGGCAAGTTGGTCGCGCACGCGCGCCGTTTCCGCGCGTCCCTGCGTCACGCGCCGGCGCGCCGCATCACGGGTTTGTTCCGCGCGGGCCAGTGCCGCGCGCGCGGCCGCCACTTGTGCGGCGGCCGTATCAGCCGCTGCCGTGGCCGAATCGAGGTCGGCCTTCGACGTCAGCCCCGACGCGAACAGGTCCTTCGCGCGCTGCAACGACTGGTCGGCCTGCACCTGGCGCGCGACCGCCGCATTGATCTCGGCGAGGGTCGCAGCCACGGCGTTGTCGGCGCCACTCGCATCGGCCTCCAGCGCCTGCACTGACGCGCTGGCCGCTGCCACAGCACTCTCGGCCTGCACGGGGTCAATGCGCGCCAACACCTGCCCAGCCGTTACGCGATCACCTTCGCGGACGCTAAGGCTGACAACACGTCCCATGACTGAGGAGCCGAGATCGGCATATCGCGTCGCGACAATTTCTCCGGACGCGGTCACGAATGACTTCAACTCCGCCACGCGCGTGACTGTGGTGACTTGCACGTCGATGCCGTCCGACGATCGACCCATCCACCACCACGCACCGGCCGCGACTGCCACCAACGTCACTACGAGCACACTTCGGGGAATCCGCACGATACCTTCTATACTGGCATGGTCCGCCCACGGACACCTCATGCTCGAGTCCCTCCGACAGGCCCTCACCACATTGCGCGCCAATCGGCTGCGGTCGGCGCTCGGGGCTCTGGCCATTGCCGTGGCCGTCGCCACCCAGGTCATCGTGGTGGCTGCGCTTGATGGCGTGGCCGCGTCTGCAGAAATGACGACCGCGCGCGCGTTTGGCTCGGAAACTTTTCTTCTGGGTCAAATTGCGTCGCCCGGACGAGTGTCGCGGCGCGAGTTGCAGGATCAGTTGCTGCGCAATCAGCCGATTCGCCGCACCGACTGGCGGTTTCTGGAAGGCGTCGCCGACGGCCTCGTCCAGTACGCCCCGAACGTGCAGACGGTGGCCGACGTGACGTCTGGATCGCTCACCTACGAAAATGCTGCGGTGTCAGGCACGACCTCTGTGCTGGCCGACCTCCGGGACCTGGCGATTGCCTCCGGCCGATTTCTGGTGAACCAGGATGATCGCAGCGGGGCCGCCGTCGCGGTGCTCGGTGCGGATGTCGCCGACGCGTTGTTTCCGACGTCCGATCCCCTCGGCCAGCGTGTGCGTGTGGCCGGGCGCAGCTTTGAGGTCGTCGGGGTGCAGGTGCGTCAGGGCAGTTCAAGTGGCACCTCGCTTGATCGATTTGTCTGGGTGCCGCTGGCGGCATGGGAACGGGCGTTCGGGGCGCCGCGGTCGCTGCCGATATTTGCCCGCGCGCTCCCTGGTGTTGATGCGACGGTTGCGGAGGATCGGGCGCGAGCGTCGTTGCGCGCCCGCCGGAATCAGGCGCCGGGGGACGCGGATGCGTTCGACGTCCTCACGCCTGATGCCGCCCGCGGGTTTGTCGCGAACCTGTCGCGTCGTATCGGTGTGGCCGCCGGTCCCATCTCGCTCATGGCACTCCTCGCCGCGATCGTCGTCGTCACCAACACCGTGTTGGTGTCGGTGACGCAGCGCACGCGCGAAATCGGTGTGCGTCGCGCCCTCGGCGCGACCCGAGCCTCCATTCTTCGTGAAGTGCTGGCCGAGTCAGCCCTGACCGCGTTGATCGGCGGACTCGTGGGGCTCGCGGTGGCGTGGGGCGTGGTCTCTGCGCTGGCGGGTGCGCTCGACCTGCCGGTGGCAGTGGCACCGGGCACGGTGGCCACCGGCCTGCTGGCCTCGGCACTCAGCGGCATCGTCGCCGGTTGGTATCCGGCCCGGCGTGCGACCCGGCTGGTGATCGTTGACGCCTTGAGGACGGAGTGAGTCATGCTCCGTGAGGCCTTCACGCTCGCGCTGGAGTCGATTCGTGTGCACACCGCGCGCTCGGTGCTCGCAATCATCGGGCTGGTCATTGGCATCGTGACCGTGGTGCTCGTGGCCTCCACACTTGTGGGACTCCGCAACTCGGTCGCCCAGCTCTTCCGGGAACTCGGGTCCGACAACATCTTTGCGTTTCATCGCAACGGCGATCCCTACACACCAGCATCTGATGCCGATGCCAATCGCCGCGTGCTGACGCTGGCCGATGCGCAGGCGATCGAACGCCTGGCACCATCGGTGCGTGACGTGGGCGTGCAACTGCTGATCCCTGCCGCGACGACCACGCGCGTGATCACCGCGCGCGCCGGCGGCAACGAGTCGGACACGGTCCTCATCGAGGGCGCGTCGCCGAATTTTTTTGAGGTCACGGACACGCCGTTTGCAACCGGGCGTCCGTTCACCGAGACCGAAGATCGTGTCGCGGCGCCGGTGGCCGTGCTTGGCGCCAATATCGCGAAGGCGCTGTTCGGGCTGACGCCACCGCTTGGTCAGGCGTTCCTGCTCGGCGGCGACCGGTACTACGTGGTGGGCGTGCTCGCGCCACGCCAGGGGACCTTCTTCGGGGAAAACCGGAACGACAACGTGGTGTCCATCCCGCTCAGCACTGCGCGCCAGCGGTTTCCGGAAGCCGAACAGACGGTGATCTACGCGCGAGCCAAAATCGGATTGCGGGATGCGGCTCGGGCGGAGACGGAAACCATCCTGCGGCTTACCCGGCAGGTGCCACCAGGCGCTGACAGTGATTTCAACCTGTCGACAGCCGACCAGATCATTGCGCAGTTCGATCGCATCGGCGCGCAGATCTTTCTCGCCACCCTTGCGCTCGCTGGTGTGTCGCTGGTGATTGGCGGCATCGGGATCGCCAACGTGATGGTGATCAGCGTGACCGAGCGCACCCGTGAGATTGGACTGCGCCTTGCGGTCGGCGCACGGCGTCAGGATGTTCGACTGCAGTTCCTGCTGGAGTCTGCCGTGCTGGCCGGCAC
>CAZLJG010000184.1:0-6670 GCA_964559545.1 uncultured Solibacteraceae bacterium
TGTGTCTGTCCGACGTATTCGTCCAACGTGCGCGGACGCATCCGTTCTGCGAGCGGCGTCCCCGTGGTGACTCCGGGCTCGTCGTCAAACAGCGACGACGTCATGGCTGGCCCTTGGAGTGTCGTTGCCGTCGCGCTTCGTAGAGCAGCAGGCCGGCCGTGACCGACACGTTGAAGGAGTCCAGTCCCGCGCGCATATCGATATACACGCGGACGTCTGCCTCGTCCTGAAGGTCTTCCGGCAGTCCTGCACCCTCGTTGCCGAGCAGCAGCAGGACCGGTCGGGTGAGGTCCACCGCGCGAAGTTCGACGGCGTCAGAACTGTCGCGCGCCACAGTGGCGACGATGGCCACGCCGGCCGCGCGCGCAGCCGCCAACACCTCGTCAACCCCGCCGCGAGCCACGGGCAAACGGAACGTGCTGCCCATGGCGCCACGCAGCGATTTCCAACTCCCCGGGTCGGCCGTTGATCCGAGCATCGCCACACCGGTCGCATCAAGTCCGTCAGCGCAGCGGACCACCGCGCCGGCATTGCCGGGATCCTGCACGTCCACCAGCCCCACGGCGAGCGCAGGGGCCGGTTCCCACAGCGCGGCAGGTGGCGCGGGAGACCAGGACCCGAGCGCGACGATGCCGCTCGGGGTGCGGACCGGGCTGGCCGCGTCCATCACACCGGTCGTCACGTCGTAGATGGCCGCGCCGGACGCGGCCGCGAGCGACCACAGTTGACGCATCTCAGGAGAGGACTCCTCAAGCCGATCCGTCGTCGCCAGAATGACCTCAAGCGGCACATCTGCGCGAAGGGCTTCGAGCACCACATGTGTGCCATCCAGGAGCACGTCGTTGCTGCCGGCTTCGCGCCCCCTGGCGACCTCGCGCAGGCGTGTGACGATGGGGTCCTGACGACGGGTCAGACGGGGAATGGACACGCCGGATAGGATAGACTTTTCACACGATGAAAGCCCGTCTGATCAAGCGATTCGAAGACGAAATCGCCGTGCTCGACCGCGAGCTGACCCACGATCTGCCCAAGGAGATTCAGCGTGCCCGCGAGCTGGGCGACCTGCGCGAGAACGCCGAATATGCGGCCGCGAAGGAACGTCAGCGTCTGGTGGAATCCCGCATCTCGATGCTGCGCACCCGCGTGTCACAGCTGCAGTTGATGAACCTCGACAAGATCCCCACCGACAAGGCGGGATTCGGGTCGAAGTTGACCGTGATCGAAAACGGCAAACAGCTGCACTTTGAGTTGTGCATGCCTGAAGACGCCGATCCCGACAAGGGGCAGATCTCGGTGGCGTCGCCGATCGGCCGCGCGTTTGTCGGCAAGGAAGAGGGCGATGACGTGATTGTGGTCACGCCGGCGGGGAAACGCACATTCGAACTCGTGCGCCTGATCACTGTGCACGACGAAGCCTGATTTCACACCAATGGCCCTGTCTTCCTACGCTCCACGCCTGCGCACGGCGGTGGTGTTGTGTGGCACCGGGACAGCCGGGCCGTATCACGCTGGTGTCCTCCGGGCGCTGAATGAAGCGGGCATCAAGGTGGATGTGGTGGCCGCGCACGGCGTCGGTGCGATTGGCGCGTTGAGTGCGGCCGTGGACAGCGGAGGGCATCTGTGGGCCGACGCGGGCCCGTGGACGACGTCCAGAGCCGCCCATGCGTATCGCTGGCGCCGCGCGCTCAGGGTTGCGGTCGGCGCTCTTGGCCTGGCGTGCCTGCTCCTCTTGTCGCCCCTACTGGCCGTTCTGGCCGCGACGGTGTTGTATGCCGGGGGCATGCTGGCCTCGTTGCTGAGCCTTCCGTCGATCGCGGAACGACTGCTCAACACATACACGCGGTTTTTGACCTCGCTGTTTGATCCCCCGATTCTGCCGACCGTCGTGCCGCGCCTGGTGCTGCTGGCTCTGGTCGGCATGGTGGCGGTGCTCGCGGTGTCGGCGTGGCAGGCCAGGAAGGGCCAGCGGTCCAAGCGGAGAACCAAGGGGTTGTTCTGGTGGCATTTGTTGGGCCATCCACTGGACCCATCCGAACCCGAGGGTCTCGCCGTGGACGCGTTGTGGCAGATCACGCGGGGGGCCTCCGGTCCCGCGCCGTCGCGCGACGAGATGGGGCGACGGTACGTTGAGCTAGTCTCGGAGAATTTCGGCCAGCCGGGTTTCCGCGAAGTTCTGTTGGCTGTGCACGACATGGATGCCCGCCGCGATGTGGTGGTTGGCCTTGTGGCGCCGTCGTGGCACACCGCGTTTGCCCAGCGCCGGGTTGGTGCCGGCCCCCGTGAATCCGAGTCAGTGGATGTCGCGGCCGGCGCCGAAGCGGAACGCGCGCTGGTGGTTGACGCGCTGATTGCCGGCCTCCGATTGCCGGTGGCATCCGCGCCGCATGAGGTGACGTTTCCCATCAACAGCTATTGGCAGGGTGAGACGCATCGCTGGTGTGATCGGCCCGAACTGGTTGGTCGCCTGATCGATGAGGTGGCGCGCATCGGCGTGGAGCAGGTCGTGCTCGTTACGCCCGCGCCGCCCGCCGCACAGCCCCACGACATGCGAGTGAAACCCGGCGACTTCCGGCACCGGATGGGTGAGACCGTGCGCTCCGTGGAGACCGCGGCGTTCCAGGAAGCGTGGGCTGCCGCCGCGAACCGGTTCTCCGGCGTGTTTGCCATTCGGCCCGATCACAACCCCGTGGGGCCGTTCGATTTTTCGGGCGTGTATGACGAGTCATCCGACCGCAACCGTTCGCTCGCTGAACTGGTGCGTCAGGGGTATGACGATGCCTATCGGCAGTTTATTGAGCCGGTCGTGGCGACCGGGGAGCGAATCGAGTGAGCACACGCGACACTGACATCCTGCACGCCGGCGAAGGCGTTCCATCGTCGGCCACACCCATCACCACGCCGATCTACTCGGCGACGACCTTCACGTTTCCCAACGCCGCCGAGTTGGAGAAGTTCCAGCAGGGCACGTCCAAGTACTACATCTACTCGCGTTACGCGAACCCGACGGTGCAGGCGGCCGAGGCGAAACTGGCGGCCGCCGAAGGTGGGGAAGCCGCGCTCGTCACCGGATCCGGCATGGCTGCCACGTCCACGGCGCTGTTCGGGCTGCTGCAAGCCGGCGATGAAGTGCTCTGCGCGTCGTCGATCTACGGTGGCACGTTGCAGGTGCTGACGCAGTTTCTTGATCGCTTCGGGATCACGACGCGGTTTGTCTCGCTTGAGGCGCTCGTGAACGTCGGCACGTTGATCGGTCCGAAGACGAAGGTGTTGTGGTTCGAGACGCCGACCAATCCGACGTTGCGGTGTGTGGATATCGCCAGTGTCGCAGCGGCCTGCCGTGCGAAGGGCGTCATCTCGATTGTGGACAACACGTTTGCGAGTCCCATCAACCAGCGGCCCCTCGCGCTTGGCGCAGACCTGGTGATGCACTCGGCGACGAAGTACCTCAACGGGCACAGCGACGTCACGGCCGGGGCGTTGATCGGGGCCCACGCGATCATCGATCGCGTAAAGCCCGCCAGGAAGTTGCTGGGTGGCATCCTTGAACCCGCGTCGGCGTATGCACTGGCGCGTGGCATGAAGACCCTCGCCGTGCGCGTCGCGCAGCACAACGCCAATGCGCAGGCTGTGGCCGAGTTCCTCGAACAGCAGAAGCAGGTCAGTCGCGTCTTTTATCCGGGCCTCGCGTCACACCCCGATGCTGCGGTCGCCCGCAAACAGATGACCGGCTTCGGCGGGATGATCTGCTTCGAGTGTGCCGGCGGCTACGAGGGCGCCGTGCGCACGTTCGATCGCTTGCAGCTCTTCCAGCGCGCCGCAAGCCTCGGCGGTGTCGAGAGCCTCTGTTCGTTGCCGGTGTTGACGTCGCAATACGGGCTCGATGACACCCAGCTCGCAGCCGCCGGCGTCACACGAGGCATGCTACGACTGTCGGTTGGCTTGGAGTCGAGCACGGACCTCATCGACGACCTCAGACAGGCGCTTTCGTAGACTTCGCGCCCTACAGGTGCTTGCCGGTTTTTTCGGTGGGCTTCTTGTCGTCTTTGGCTTCGGCGAGGAAGTGTTCCGCGAGTTCGCCGATGCGGGCGGCGATGCCGATGCCGGAGAGGTCGCCAAACTTGGCCGCGAAGCGTTCAGCGGGCACGACGGCTTTGGCGAGTGCCCGGTGTCCACCGGCACTGCCGATATCCCCGAAGTTGGCCTTTACAAACTCACCGGCATTCTTCGAGTAGCCGAGGTTGCGCACGCTGACAATCAGCTGGCCACCGACAATGCCTGAGATGATTGCCCACTTGACGCCTTCCAGTTGGAGGAAGAAGTCGGCGGTGTAGGGGATGAAGTCTTCGCGCGTGGTTTCGCCGATGAATGCCGAGAAGACCTGGTTCCGCATGCGGCTTGTTGCGAGCGCGCGGGTCACGTGCTCGAGCCGATCCATGGTGATTTCGGCGCCTTCCATCTTGCGGATGAGCGCGGCGTCGGCGAGCGGGTAGAGGAACGTGAAGGCTTCGAGGTCGGAGCGGTTGGTGTGGCGGGCGAAGAACAGGGTGTCGGACTTGATCGCGTAGAGCATCGCGGTGGCCGTGCGTTCCGAGATGTTGACGTCCACGGCGCGCAGGTGCTCGGTGAGGATCGTGCACGTCGAGCCGAACTCCGGCCGGATGTCCTTGAAGACGGCCGTGTAGCCCGTCTGCTCCGGGTGGTGGTCGATCACGAGGTCGACGCGGGGCAGGTGGCCGGGGAAATAGTGCGGCTGCACGTCCACTGTGGCGATGCGGTCAAACGTGGCGAAGTCGGCCGGCGTCACGGTTTCCACCTGGATGTCGAGCAGGTCGGCCATGCGCAGGTTCTCGGGGCGTGTCACGCCCTGCACGGCGCCGATGATCGCCGTGGCCTTGGTGCGGCGCAGCAAGGTGCGGAGCGCGAGTCCGGCCGCGAGCGCGTCCGGATCGGGATCGTTGTGCAGGAGGATCAACACGCGGTCCGCGTCGGCGAAGTAGCGCTGGTACTGCTGCACCCGTGCGCGCGTCATGGCGCGATCAAGCTCGGTCGTCAGTGACGCACTCAGGAGCTCGGCCAGGTCGAGGTGGGTGAGTTCAGGGACGAGCTCCTGCAGGTCGTCGTAGTTCTTGCGTTGCTCGGGCCGGGTTCCGGCGTGGAGGATGTACAGGAGGCTCCCCCCCGCGTCGCGGATGGCGCTGACGATCTTCTTGAGGCTGCGTTTGCCGTTGTCCTCGACCAGCACACAGGTGGACGGGGAGAGATCGGCGCGGAGATAGGAGTCCACCCGCTTCGGATCGGCCACCGTGACGGCGATCTGATCTTCGATAAGGCGCCGGGCGAGGGGGCGGCTTTCGACCAGGAACTCAAGGTCGAGAGCGCCCGACAGGACCTGGTGGAGCGTTCGAATCACCAGTTCGTCCTGGCAGACGGCGAGTGCTCTCATGACGTGAACAAGCCATTATACGTACCCCGTCATGCCTGCGGGGTATCATGCGCGAATCATGAGGATCTGGCGGGAGGAGCGCAGGGCGGGAGGCGCCGGGCGGGCCCTGGCGGTGCTCGGGGTCGGGCTCTGCCTGCTGGCGGAACCCCTGCCGGCCCGGCAGCAGGTGTTTCGCGCCACAACCGACGTGGTCACCCTTCCCGTGACCGTGACCGCCAAGGGCGACACCCTGGTCCACGGCCTCCAGAAGGACCAGTTTGAGGTGCTCGAAGACGGGCGTCCGCAGACGCTCACCTATTTTGCAACCGGCGCCACACCAGACGTCCCGCTGCACCTGGGGCTGCTGCTCGACACCAGCGGCAGCATGCAGCGCGACCTGCCGTCGGCGACCTCCGCGGCCATCAGGTTCATCAACACCCTGGACGAGGCGCGCGACGTGACGTTTGTGGACTTCGCCACCCAGGTGCGCGTGTCCCGGTTTTCCCCCGGCAGTTATCCCCATTTGTTCGAGCGCATCCGCAACAACACCGCCGATGGCTACACGGCCCTCTACGACGCGGTGGCGATGTATCTCGCGGCCGCTGAAGAGCAGGACGGCCAGAAGGTACTGCTGCTCTACACCGATGGGGGAGACTCCCGCAGTGAGACCACGTACTCGCGGCTCGTCGAAATGCTGCGGCTCAGTCAGGTCATGGCCTACGTGATCGGCTACGTCGAACACCAGACGGGGACCGAGCGGGCGCTGCAGACAATGCGGATGAATGACATTGCGCATCAGACCGGCGGCGCGACGTTTTACCCGGGGCGGAAGGAAGACCTCGAGAAGATTTACGCCCGCATTCTTGACGAATTGAAGTCCCGATACACGCTCGGGTACGTCTCGACGAACAGCCGGAAGGACGGCACGTTCCGGAAGGTGCAGGTCAAGGTGCGCGCCCCGGAGGTCAGTGGCCTGAAGGTGCGGACCCGGCCCGGCTACTTCGCCCCGATTCGCTGACACGGCGCTCTGCTACCATGGGTGATTCGGGCTGAGTCACCCATGCCTTCCGATACTGATCGTTTTGAACTTGAGTCGGATTTTGAGCTCCGCGGCGACCAGCCACGCGCGATCCCGCAGCTGGTCGAAGGGCTGGAGCGCGGTGACCCGGCGCAGGTGCTGCTTGGTGTGACCGGCTCGGGCAAGACCTTCACCATGGCGCAGGTGGTGGCGACTGTGAACCGGCCGAC
>CAZLJG010000185.1:0-6635 GCA_964559545.1 uncultured Solibacteraceae bacterium
GCCAGCGCCTCGGCCAGCGTCACAAACGGGGCGAGGCCCACACCGCCGGCCACCATCCAGGCCTGCGCGGGCGCATCAACCGGGACAAAGGGACGGCCGAGCGGACCAAGGCAGCTGATGCGATCGCCTGGCTGGGCGTCGTAGAGGAGAGAGGTGCCGACGCCGACGCGTTTGTTGAGCAGGCTCAGGCCCCGCGGCGCACCGGATGCGTCGCGAAGAATCTCAAAGATGGAGAACGGCCGGCGCAGCAGCGGGTCCAGCCCAGGTGCCGTCTTGATCATGACGAACTGGCCGGGTGCCGCGAGACGCGCCACGTCGGGCGCCTCCAGCGCGAGCACGTTGTAATCGGGAGACAGCCGGGTGTTTGACAACACCGCGGCCGGGATATCGACGGGCATCACCCAAAGTGTACATTAGCCCTCATGCGGTACCTGCGCATGTTCACCAACGCCGTCATTGCCGGCGTGCTCGGCGCGATTTATCTCGCCGTGCTGGTGCTCATCCTCAATCCGCAGGTGCCGCTGGTGTCGCCGACGACCGCGCGCTGGTTCGGCGCGCTCGTGTCCTTTTACGGCCTCCACCTGACGGTGGCCGTCTACATCCTGATTCTGGTCCGCGAAGTGCTGGCGTCGCGGCCGCTCCATCCCGGCTGGCTGAGTGTGCGCCTGCTCGCCTGGCTGGGCGCGATGTTTGCGGCCGTCTCCGCCGCCATCACGTGGGCGAACCTGCAGGGGTTTCGCGCAGTGCTGGGCGAATCGGCGTCTGGCCACATGCAGACCGCCGCGGTGGCCGGCACCGTGGCTGCGGTTGTGCTGGTGGGGATCGCGGTGCTTCGGTACTCGTTTGGACAGAAGGGCAGCCGCGCCACCGGTGTGTTGTTGACCGTCGCCCTGCTCGCGTCGATCGCGGTGCCCCTGTGGGTCCGTGGCCCCGGACAGGTGCCGGTGCCGGTCGTGCGGCGAGCCGTGACCCCGGCGACTGGTGAGGCCGGACAAGGGGCAGGGCTCGCCTCGGTCGCCCCGCGCGTGCGGCTGCTGCTGATCGATGGCGCCAGCCTCGGCGTTCTTCGAGACGGCGCCGCCGCTGGCCGCCTGCCGAATCTTGGCCGCATTCTCGATCGTGGCGCGGTCATGGATCTGGCCACGCTCAAGCCGACGCAGGCTGAGCCGGTGTGGACCGCCGCCGCCACCGGCAAGTACCCGGTGAAAAATGGCGTACGCACGAATGCGGTGTTCCGGGTGTCGGCATCTGACACCGAGGTCGTGGACCTCTTGCCGGACTACTGCTTCGCCTATGGTCTCGTGTACCAGCAGTACATCCAGGCAGAGCGCAGGACGCGGGATGACATCCGCGCGCGCATGCTCTGGGACGTCCTGGCCGACTATGGTCTCGCCTCCGGCATCGTCCGCTGGCCGCTGACGTTTCCGGTGACGTCGGCGCGCGGGTATCTGATCAGCGATCAGTTTCACCTCGGCACCAGTTCGCCACTTCGGCTCGCCGACGATCGCGCGGGTGCGCCAACCAGTGCAGTGGATATCGCGCGTGAGGTGTTTGATGCCACCACGTCGCCAGAGGCGACGCGCGAAGAGGTGGCCGCGGCCGAAGCCGTGGTGGGTGACCCGCGTGCGCAGTGGGATCGTGTGTACCGCGATGTGGCCGTGGCTCTTGAGCCCGTGTTTGCGCCACACCTCAGCGCGGTGCGCCTGACCGGCATCGATGCTGTCTCGCATGCCGATTGGAGTGCGGGGAACCCCGCGTTGCCCGCCGGGCGCCGATCGGGTGATTCCGCGCTCTTTGAAGCGGCGTACCGGGATCTGGATCGTCACGTCGGACTCGAGATCGCGCGGCTCCGACCTGGTGATTTGCTCCTGGTCGTCTCTGGATTCGGCATGGAATCGGTGACGTGGCCAAAACGCGCGCTCGCCCGTCTCCTTGGCGCGCCGGCCCTGACCGGAAGTCACGAAACCGCCCCAGACGGCTTTCTGCTTGCGTTTGGCCGCGACGTCGCGCACGCCGAGCTGTCACGCGGGTCGATCGTGGATCTCGCGCCGACCGTCCTGTATTACCTCGGTCTTCCCGTCGGCCGCGACATGGACGGCTTTGCCCGCACGGACATCTTCGTCCGTGCCTATCAGCGCGAACACCCGGTGACGTTCATCTCGACGCACGAGAAGTAGTGCTAAACTGACGGTCGCTTCTTTAACGCGGTCCTGAGAGGCCGCAAAGAGGGGATACATGCCTGTTGTCATGGACGCCGATCGCATCGGGCGAAGCCTGATGCGCATCGCGCACGAAATTCTCGAACGCAATCGCGGAATCGACCATCTGGCCCTTGTCGGGATCCGGGCCCGTGGTGTGCCTCTGGCTGCGCGGTTGGCCGCCAACCTCGAAACGGCAGGCGGCGCGGCTGTCCCCACCGGTTCGCTCGACATCACGTTGTACCGCGACGACCTGATGAAACATCAGGTCGGCCCCCAGCCCATCCTGCGCCGCACGGAGATTCCCTTCTCCCTCGACGGCAAAATCATCATTCTGGTCGACGACGTGTTGTATACGGGGCGGACGATTCGCGCCGCCCTGGATGCGCTCATCGACTTCGGACGGCCAAGCGCGATTCAACTGGTCGCCCTGGTGGACCGCGGCCATCGGGAACTGCCGATTCGTGCCGACTACGTGGGCCGCAACGTGCCCACCTCCCGGCAACAGACCGTGCAGGTCCGCCTCGCCGAAATCGACGGTCACGACGAAGTCGAAGTCCACGACGTGGAAGGTGCATCATGACCACTGCCACGACCCCGGCCCTCACACGGTTGCGCAGCCGGCACCTGCTCGGGATTGCCGACCTCGAGCCGTCAGAGATTGAACTCGTCCTTTCGACGGCCGAGGCCATGAAGGAAATCGGCACCCGCACGATCAAAAAAGTGCCGGCGTTGCGCGGTCGCACCGTCGTGAATTTGTTCTTCGAGGCGAGCACGCGCACGCGCCTGTCGTTTGAGCTCGCGGAGAAGCGACTCAGCGCGGACACGATGGGGATCACCGCCGCGGGGTCGAGTGTCTCCAAGGGGGAAACCCTGGCCGACACGGCGCGCACCCTTGAAGCCATGTCGCCCGACATCATCGTCATTCGCCACGCGTCGTCGGGCGCACCGCACCTGCTGTCGCGGATCTGCAAGGCCGGCATCGTGAACGCGGGGGATGGCACCCATGAACACCCGACCCAGGCGCTGCTTGATGCGTTGACTATTCGTGAGCGGAAGGGCCGGTTGGCCGGGCTGAAAGTCGCCATCATTGGTGACCTCATGCACAGCCGCGTGTTGCGGTCCAACGTGCTCCTGCTCACGCGGATGGGTGCCGAGGTGCGGGCCTGCGGCCCCGCGACACTGATTCCGCTCGGGCTGACGCAGTTGGGCGTCCATGTGACGACGTCGATTGATGAGGCGGTGGCGGGGGCCGATGTCGTGATGATGTTGCGCGTGCAGAACGAGCGGATGCACGGCATGTTCCTGCCGTCGGTGCGCGAGTACTTCTCGCTCTTCGGCCTGACGCCGGCGCGCCTGGAACGGGCCGCTTCGGACGTCATCGTGATGCACCCTGGGCCGATGAATCGCGGCGTGGAAATTGACTCCGCCGTGGCCGATGGCCCGTGGTCGGTGATTCTGGATCAGGTCGCCAACGGCGTGGCCGTGCGGATGGCGGTGTTGTACCTGCTGGCCGGTGAGGACCTTCAGTCATGACGACTCAGAGCTTGTTGTTGAAGAATGCGCGCGTGGTGGATCCCGGCGCCGGGCGTGACGGGCACTTCGACGTGCTCATCGCCGACGGGAAGATCGCCAGGATCGGGAAGAACATCCCTGCGGGTGACGCGCGCGTGGTGGAGGTGCCGAAGGAGTGGGTGGTGACCCCGGGCCTCATCGACATTCACGTCCACCTTCGTGAACCCGGTCAGGAGCACAAGGAGACGATCGCGACGGGCACGTGGTCGGCCGTTGTCGGTGGTTTTACTGCCGTCGCGTGCATGCCGAACACCGAGCCGGTCAACGACTCAAGTTCGGTGACGCAGTTCATCCTCAAGCGCGCGGCGGAGGCGAACTTCGCGCGGGTGTACCCGATTGGCGCGGTGTCGGTGGGGCAGAAGGGCGACCAGATGACCGAGATGGGCGACCTGAGCGCCGCCGGGTGTGTGGCGTTCACCGACGATGGGCATCCGGTGCGGACGGCGATGCTGATGCGACGCGCGCTGGAGTATTCGTCGATGTTCGACGTGCCGATCATCGAACACTGCGAGGACCCTTCGCTCAAGGGGGATGGTGTCGCGCACGAAGGCGCCGTGGCGGCGATGCTCGGGCTGCGCGGGATTCCCAGCGTCGCCGAATCGATCATGGCGGAGCGGGACATCAGCCTGTCGGAGATGACCGGCGGGCGTGTGCACCTCGCGCACATGAGCGCGCGCCAGACGTTGCGCGCCGTGCGCGAAGGCAAGTCCCGCGGCATCAAGGTGACGTGTGAAGTGGCGCCGCATCACTTCACCCTGACGGATGAAGCCCTCAAGAATGGGTCCGGGTACGACACCAACTACAAGATGAACCCGCCACTGCGCGAAGAGGCCGATCGGTTCGCGATGATTGAAGGTCTGCGCGACGGATCGATCGACGTCATCTCCACCGACCATGCGCCGCACCACGCGGATGAAAAGGCGCTCGAATTTGATCACGCGCCCTTCGGCATCGTCGGCCTCGAGACGTGCGTGCCGATTTGCCTCGATCGCCTCGTGCATGGCGAGGTCATGTCGCTTCCGCGTCTGGTCGCGCTGCTGACGTGCAACCCGGCGTCGCTCCTGAAGCTCCCCGGTGGCACGTTGCGCGAAGGCGAGCCCGCCGACATCACGATTCTCTCGCCAGACACCCAGGTCACCATCCGCACGGCGGAGCTCGTCTCGAAGTCCAAGAACTCGCCCTTTGATGGCTGGTCCCTCAAAGGCGCCGTTGCCGCGACCATCGTCGGCGGCCGCGTGCTGTACACGAATCCCGCAGTCTCTGGCACCGATCTCCTATGAATACTCACCTGCAGCGTCTCACCGATCACGGCGTGTTGATGGTCAACGGCCATTTTGACTACGGCAACGGCTATCACGGCAGCGTGTATCTGAATCCCCATCGCCTGTTTCAGCATCCGTCCACGATCTGGCGGTTTGCGCAGGATCTGATTGATGTGATGCCCGGCGACCTCGTGGCGTCGGTCGAGGTTGTGTCCGGCCCGGTCATGGGAGGCGCGTTGCTTGCGCACACGATGGCCGGTTTGATGGATGGGCGCCGTCCGCTGAGTCAGGCCAGTTCGATGTTTGCGCCACTGTCGGTGGACAGCCACGGCGCGCTCGTCCTGCGCGCGTTTTATCAGGATGTGGTCAAGGGGCGCCGCGTGTTGCTGGTGGATGACGTGCGCAACACCGGCAAGACGTTCGAACGCGGCAAGGCGTTGATCGAAGCGGCAGGCGGCACCGTGATCGCGACCGTCGAAATCTGCGACCGTCTCGAAGCCATGGTGGATCTCGGCGTGCCGAACATTGCCCTCGTGGAATACCCGGCGCCCGAGAACTATCCGGCCGCCTCGTGTCCGCTTTGCAAGACCGGCACACCAGTAACGAGCTTTTAGTGGTCCAGGGTCGGGGGTCCAGGGTCCAGGGTTCCAAACCTACGGAGCGCCGGGGCCTCAGCCCGGGCGTCGCGACACGCTTTGACGAGCTCTACACCTCCTTTAATCACCCCGAATCCGCTTTCGATCCCATTCAGGTTGTTCGGCGCTACGACCGGCTCGACGACCGTGAACTGATCGCATTTATCGCCGCGGGTCTCGCTTTTGGCCGTGTGCAGTCGGTGGTCAATTCGATCGAGACCGTGTGTGCTGTTCTCGGTCCGCGCCCGGCGGACTTCATTCGCCGGTTTGATCCCGCCACGCACTCCGTCGCGCTCCTGCCCATCGTGCATCGCTGGATCCGCGGCCGCGACATCGTGGCCCTCCTGTGGATCCTGAAGACCATGGTCAATGAGGCCGGCTCGCTGGAGGCGTACTTCGCCAAGGGGTGGAGTGCGGAGTCGGCGGATGTGTCGGACGCGCTTGAGTCGTTCTCCGAACGCGCGCGCGCGATTGATCTGAAACCGGCGTACGGCAAGGTGCCCAAGGCCCCTGGCGTCTATTTTTTCTTCAGCCGCCCCTCAAGCGGCGGCGCCTGCAAGCGACTCAATCTGTTTCTGCGCTGGATGGTACGTACCGACGGCGTGGATCCCGGTGGGTGGACCACTCCGCACGCCGGGCAGTTGGTGATCCCGCTCGATACACACACGATCCGAACAGGGAAGTGTCTGCGCCTCACGAAGCGCGCCTCACCGGGCTGGAAGATGGCGGCCGAAATCACCGCCGCGCTGCGCACCCTGGATCCGGCGGATCCCGTGCGCTACGACTTCTCCCTCTGTCACCTCAGCATGATGGGCGCGTGCGGCTACAAGACGAAGCAGCGCGACACCCAGTGTCCGCTGAAGGGCGTCTGCAAGCCCCGCTGAAAAGACGTCGGGTGCCTTTTCCTGGCCAGCAGGCCGGTCGTGGGGAGCCGTGCCGAGTGGTACCTCCGCGGAGTGAGGCTC
>CAZLJG010000186.1:0-6558 GCA_964559545.1 uncultured Solibacteraceae bacterium
TCGAAGGCCTTTTGAAACACCATCGCGTCGTACCACGTCACCCGGCAGTGAGAACAACTCGTAGCGATCACACACCCACGACACGATGACGCCGAGTGCGGCCCCGGCCAGTGTGCCGATGGCCCCGATCGTGACACCCTGCAGGATAAAGATGCGTCGAATCGCCGATGCCGGCGCGCCCATCGTGCGCAGAATCCCGATGTCGCGCGTCTTCTCCATCACGAGCAGCACCAGCGACGCCACGATGTTGAGCGCGGCGACCATCACGATGAGCCCGATGGTGAACCCGATGGCGAGACGCTCGAGACGCAGCGCCTCATAGAGCGGGGCGTTCAGGACCGTCCAGTCCGTCGCGGCGTAGTCGGCCCCCAGGGTGGCCTGCAGCTCGGAGGCAATCTCCGGCGCGTCATCCAGGTCGGCGACCTTCAGCTGCAGGGCGTCGGGCGTCGCCTGATTCAGCAGCTGCTGCGCCACGTCGATCGACATCAGGGCGTAATTGGCGTCGAACTCGTAGAAGCCGAGCTTGAAGATGCCCGCCACTTCAAACACCCGCAACCGCGGCACCACCCCCATCGGCGTGAGGATGCCCTCGGCCGTAAGGAGTTCCACCGCATCGCCGGTGCGCACGTTCAGCGTCTGCGCCAGATCCTCACCAAGCAGCACGCGATCGAGCGGGCGCATGTCGTCGGGACCGGCCGCATCCGGCACCTGCAGCGCCTCCACCGATCCGGACACCATCGACACGCCGAGCTCCGTCACCTGCACTTCGCGCGCGGGGTCGATGCCCTTGATCTTCACCGCAGCCCGGCGATCCCCGGCAGCCAGCATGCCCTCACCCATCACCACGGGCGCCGCCGCGATCACCCCAGGACGCATGACCTTCCGCAGTTCCGTCTCCACGTCCCGCAGCCCGGTGCCGAACTTGTAGACGTTGATGTGCGCAGTGGATCCGACGATGCGATCGCGCATCTCTTCCTGCACACCCGTCATCAAGGCATTCGCGATGACGAGCGCCATCACGCCGACCCCCACCCCGAGAATCGACACGAGTGAAATGAGCGAGATGAACGCCTGCTTCCGCCGCGCGGTGAGGTAGCGAAGCGCGATGAACCAGGAAAACGACATCAGTCCTCGCGCGGGCGCATGAGCGGGAACAAGATGACGTCACGAATGGAGGGGCTGCCGGTGAGCAGCATCACGAGTCGATCGATGCCGATCCCTTCCCCGCCGGTCGGAGGCAACCCGTATTCGAGCGCGCGGACGTAGTCCTCGTCCATCTGGTGCGCCTCGGCGTCACCGGCCGCGCGGCCCTTCAGCTGATCTTCAAACCGCCGGCGCTGTTCGACCGGGTCGTTCAGCTCGCTGAAACCGTTGGCGACCTCGAAGCCGCCGGCATACATCTCAAACCGCTCGACCGTCTCCGGGTCGTCCGGCTTCTGCTTCGACAACGGCGACACTTCGGTCGGGAAGTCATACACAAACGTCGGCTGGATCAGCTGGTCTTCCCAGAGACCTTCGAAGATGGTTGTGGCGATTTTGCCGGCGCCGTGTGACGGGTGCACCTCGAAGTGCAAGGCGCGAGCGACATCAGCCGCCTTCGCCCGATCGCGGAGGTCCGCCTCGGACACCGCGCGACCAAGCCGCTCGCTCGCCGCTTCTGCGGCCGCGTGACGCAACGACAGACGACGGAACGGTGCCGCGAAGCTGATCTGCTGTCCGTTAAACGTCGTCTCGGCGCCGCCGGTCACCGACCGCGCCACCTCCACCAGCATCTCCTCCGTCATGGTCATCAGATGCTGATAGTCGACGTAGGCCTCATAGAACTCCAGCATCGTGAATTCGGGATTGTGCTGGGTGGAGATGCCCTCGTTCCGGAAGTTGCGGTTGATCTCGTACACCTTCTCGAACCCGCCAACCGTCAGCCGCTTCAGGTAGAGCTCGGGAGCGATGCGCAGGTACAGCGGCAGGTCGAGGGCGTTGTGATGCGTGGTAAACGGCCGCGCGAGCGCGCCACCCGCGATGGGCTGCATCATCGGGGTCTCGACTTCGAGAAACCCGCGCGCATTCAGGAACTGACGAATGCCCGCCACGATTTTCGCGCGTGCTTCAAACACACGCCGGGAGTCGGGATTGACGATGAGGTCGAGATACCGCTGGCGGTACCGCGTCTCGATGTCGGTCAGGCCGTGCCACTTCTCCGGCAACGGCAACAGACACTTCGCAAGAAACTCGATGCCCGACGCAAAGATCGTCAGTTCGTTGGTCTTCGTCCGGAACATCCGGCCGGACACGCCGATGGTGTCGCCGAGGTCCAGCCGCTTGAAAATCTCGAAGTCGCGTTCCGACATCGAGTCGGCACGCACGTATACCTGCAGGCGCGTGAGCCCGTCCGAGAGTTCGACGAAGTTCGCCTTGCCGAACGTGCGCATCGACAGGATGCGTCCTGCCGCGCGAGTCTCAGGCCGCGCCGCTTCGAGGTCGGGTCCCGACGTCTCGCCGTACCGCGCCACCAGGTCAGACACGGTATCCGTGCGATCAAACCGCACCGGATACGGCGACACGCCCAGCGCAATCAACTCATCCAGTTTTGCGCGCCGTTGTTCCGACTGGACCTCTTCACTCGCCATGCGTCAGGGCCTTTCGAATGCCGTCGAGGACGCCATTCACGAACTTGATCGATTCATCGGCGCTGAACGTGCGCGCCAGTTCCAAAGCTTCGTTCACCACCACGGCCGGCGGCGTGTCGGGCTGATACCGCAGCTCCCAGGTCGCCATCCGGAGAATCAGTTTGTCGATCACCGCCAGACGCTCGATCCGCCAGTTGTCGATATGACGCCCGATGATGAGATCCAGCTCTGCGTGCGCGATCACCGTGCCGCGCAGCAGCTCGAGGGCGAACACCCGCACCGGTTCCGCCGCTTCAGGCGCCTGCTCCGCCACGACGTGCTCAAGCGCCTCATCCGGCGTGGCATGCCCCACTTCCCAGAAATACAAGGCCTGCAGTGCCAACTCCCGCGACTGATGCCGAAGGGTCATGCTCATAACGTGCCGTACATCGTCGCCATCTCGAACGCGGCGATCGCCGCCTCACGTCCCTTGTTCGCGGGTCCGTCAGCCGCCCGCGCCATCGCCTCTTCCGCGGTATTCGTCGTCAACACCCCGAAGGTGATCGGCGTGGCCGTGGCCTGGGCCGCGCGCATGATGCCGTCAGCCGCCGCCGACGCGATGACATCGAAGTGAATGGTCTCCCCGCGAATCAGACAGCCGAGACACACGACGGCGTCCCAGCCCTCTTCCGCCACACGCTGGGCCGCCTGGGCCAGCTCGTAGGCGCCGGGCACCGGGAACGTCACGATGTCGCGCTCGGCGACACCACGTTCCTGCAACGCCTGGCGCGCACCGGACTCGAGCCGATCGGTGATGAAGTCGTGGTACTTGGCAACGATGAGTGCAACTCGCATTCGCGGGAACCTACTTGCCTGTAAACGCGGGCTTGCGCTTGTCAAGGAACGCGCGGGTGCCCTCGCGCATGTCGTCGGTGGATGACACCAGGCCGAACAAGATTGCTTCGTGATCCTGCGCGTCGGCAAACGCCATATCGGCGCCGTTCGCGACCGCCTCGAGGATGTACCGCACGGCCACGGGCGCCTTCTGCGCCAGTGTCTGCGCGAGCTTCTTCACCTCGGTCATGAGCTCCGCGGCGGGGACCACTCGATTCACGAGCCCGATGCGATACGCCTCGGCGGCCCCGATCATGTCGCCCGTCAGCAGCAGTTCCTGGGCACGACCGCGACCGATCAGACGCGGGAGCCGCTGCGAGCCGGCGTAACCGGGAATCAGGCCCAGGTTGATTTCGGGTTGTCCAAATCGCGCGTTGTCGGACGCGATGCGCATCGTGCAGGACATCGCGAGTTCACAGCCGCCGCCCAGCGCAAATCCGTTGACGGCGGCGATGACGGGTTTCCCCAGGCGTTCGATCCGGTCGAAGAGATCCTGGCCGTTGCGCGCATGCTCACGGCCGGTGACTGGCGTCTGCAAGGCCAGTTCGTTGATGTCCGCGCCGGCGACAAACGACTTTTCCCCTGCGCCGGTCAACACCACGACGCGCACCGAGTCGTCCCGCTTCGCGTCGTCAATCACCTGCCCCAGCTCTGAGAGCGTCTGAAAATTGAGGGCGTTCAGGACTTTCGGCCGGTTCAGGGTGACGAGGAGGACGGCGCCGTCGCGCTCCAGCAACAGGTTTTCAAAGGACATAGCTGTCCAATTATAGGGTGCGTCGGAGCCAGGCGCCCAGCGCCGCCCCGGCACTGGCACCGACGAATGACCCGACCGTATCGGCAATGACGTCGCTGACCGAGGGGTGCCGGCCGGGGATGAACGACTGGTGGAATTCATCCGAAACGCCATACAAGGCGCCAATCGCGGTGGCCGCGAGCACCAATCCCCAGGTCATGGCTTTGAGATGCCCACCGGCGAGCGCGCGGATCAGGAGGAACCCGAGGACGGTGTACGACATCCCGTGCGCGTAGTAGTCGGGCGCATCAAACGGGATGGAGACCGAGGACTGGTGGGAGACCACAAAGATCGCGGCCATGAAGACCAGTGCGGGCGCCCAGGCCCACAGCAGCGCCCGGCGCGGGAGGTCAGCCGAAGATGAGATACAGCACCCAGCTCAGGACAAACGCGCCGCCGGCGAGCGCGGCAAACAGTTTGAGCGCAAAGGTACGCCCGGAGACCAGATCGTCGCGATGCAGGGCCGCAAACACCGGAGACACCAGGGCCGCGAACAGCAACATCATGCCGAGATGACTGGTCATACCGGCTTCCTTCCGCGCGCGACATCAGACGCGTCGAGCACAACAAGGGCGTTCAACAGCCCCGACACGATCAGGAACGTGTTGCCGTACTCGTAAGCGACGGCGACCACGTCGCCTCCACCGGCGCCTGCAAGCGCCGCGAGCAGACGAGGCGCTCCCATCATCCACTGCGCCACCCCCGCCAGCAGCACGAGGGGTTCACTGCCTTCAAACGGGAACAACCGGCCGCCGAACCAGAGGCCCATTGCATACATGGGCAACAACGCCCCGGCAAACACCAGTGCCTTGCCACTTTGACCCAGCAGCACGTGCCCGGCGCCGGGACACAACCACGCGAGGCCACACGTCAGCGCGAGGCTGGGCCGCTCCGGCGCGGGCATCGATGACTTGCTGATGGGAGGACGTGCCATATGAACCGATTCAGTCTACCTGATGGGTGACCGTGAGGAGCACCCACGCGACTGCGGCACCGAGTGGCAGCGCGCTGACGGCGCGCACCAGGTTGGGCGGAGTGCCCAACCCGCCCCACTCCCAGAGCAGCGTCAGTGCCGTGGGAATGGCCGCGACCGCGAACACGTATGCAGGCTGCAGTCTTCGGTTCCCGGCCCGCCGACGACGTTGCACGAGGAACCACGCGATACCGAGCGGCGCAGCCAGATACAGACCGGCGCACCGCGCACACACCGGCCACTGAGCGCCTTCCGTCTGAAACGACCGTTCGGGTTTCTGATGACACACCCGCGATGCCGCGAAGTACACGATCGAGGCCCACGCACTGCGTTCCGCAGGATGGTGCGCGCGGTCCCACAGCGCTGCCCCGAGCAGCGTCGGCCACACCAGCGCGCCCACGACGAGCACGCGCGCGATCAGCATCGTTACTTCAACACCGTCAGCGGACCGAAGTGCGCTTCGTACCGCGCCTTGAACTCCGCCACGGAATACGCGTGGCTGGTGCCACCCAGGTGCTCCAACGCGAAGGCGGCCGCGACACTCCCCATCTGGGCGCACACCTCATAGCCAGCCTGCAACGCGAGCCCCTTCATGAAGCCGCCGCGATACGCATCGCCCACGCCTGTTGGGTCGGCAATCCGGGTTGGCGTCACCGCAGGGACAGCCACCTGGGAGCCCGGCTGCATGACCGATGACCCGTGCTCACCCTTGGTCACGATGAGGACCCCGGCCAGCGCGAGCACATCGGCCTCGCTGAGGCCCGTCTTCTGCCGAATCAACTCGAACTCGTAGTCGTTGCAAATCACAAACGAGGCTCCGACGATGCCCTCGCGGAGTTCGTCACCTGTCATGCGCGCGCACTGCTGTCCCGGGTCGAACATGTACTTGATGCCCAACGTCCGGCACTCGTCCGCGTACTGCACCATGGCCGCCGGATCGTTCGGCGAGATGATCACCAGGTCCGGTCGGTCCACCGTGCGGAAGGACAACTCCGCGGCATGGGCCATCGCGCCAGTGTAAAAGGACGCGATCTGGTTGTTCGCTTCGTCGGTGTTGCAGAAGAAGGAAGCCGTGAACTTCCCGTCCACCTCCTTCACCAGCGACGTGTCGATCCCAGCCGCATCCAGCCAGCGGCGGTAGTCGCCGAAATCCTGTCCGGCCGTGGCCATCAGCTTCGGGCGCTCTCCGAGCAACGCGAGCGTGTATGCGATGTTCGGCGCACACCCGCCGCGGCGTTTGTCCATCGAGTCCACCAGGAAGCTCAGACTGACCCGTGAAAAATGCTCGGGCA
>CAZLJG010000187.1:0-6557 GCA_964559545.1 uncultured Solibacteraceae bacterium
GCGGCCGACGGCGTCGATTTCGTCGATGAACACGATGCAGGGCGCGTTCTTCTTGCCCTGCTCAAAGAGGTCGCGCACACGGGACGCGCCGACACCGACAAACATCTCGACGAAGTCGGAACCGCTGATCGAAAAAAACGGGACGTTCGCTTCGCCGGCGACCGCGCGGGCCAGCAGCGTCTTGCCCGTGCCGGGCGAGCCCATGAGCAACACGCCCTTGGGAATGCGACCGCCGAGCTTCTGGAATTTTTGCGGCTCGCGCAGGAATTCGATGATCTCCTGCAGTTCTTCCTTCGCTTCGTCCGCGCCGGCCACTTCCTTGAACGTGACCTTCTTCTGCGTGGAGGACGACAACTTCGCGCGGGACTTGCCGAACGAGAGCGCCTTGTTGCCGCCACTCTGCATCTGGCGCGTCATGAAGATCCAGAAACCGATCATCAGCAGGACGGGTGCCCAGAAGAACAGGAACTGCGTCCAGCCGCCGGTGGTCTCTTCATTGGCGACCAGCTCAACGTTGCGCTCGGCGAGTTTCTCGTAGAAGCCCGGGTATTCGACGGGCAGGTAGGACCGGACGCCCTTGCCGGCGGGGTCTGCGGTCAACGGCAGGCCACGCAGCTGCCGGCCGGTCAGTTCGACCTTCTCAATCTGGCCCTTGGCCACACGATCCATGAACTCGGTCAGACTGATCTTTTGCTCGCTCTGGCCAAAGTTGGCCGTCGCCTGCCAGATCAGTACCCCGAACACGATCATCGCGGTCCAGAACAGAAATCCTTTGATCGTCGAATTCATCCTATTTTCAGCTTCCTGACCCTCAAGGTTACCACGCTCACCCTGACCGTCATTAGGTCGGACGCGCGTCCGGACCGCTTGGTTCCTGTGTATTACGACTGCGGAGCGAACCGTACTTCGTTAGACACCCTTTCGACCAGAATGCCCGGTAAATCCAGTGTTCCGCCGCCCTGTGCCCGCCGCGCCAGCCTGAGCACCGCCTCGATGTGCACGGTGGACCACGGGCGATCGGGGGCGACTCGCGCTGCGGCCAACCGGACCACCCGGCGCGCCAGGGGCAACGGGGCTGTCATCAACCCCGCCCGTGCAAGTGCCACTGTCCCCGGTGCTGAGGGTAGGACGAGGCGCGACAGCAATTCGATGGCCGCATCTTCCAGAAACTGCTCATCGTCGGCCGCGTAGGTGGCGAAGCGGGCCAGCGCCTCAACCCCGCCGGAGGCGATGTCCGCCGACACCCGCTCGATGGCAGGAAGCAGTTCATGGCGGATGCGATTGCGCGGAATTGATACGTCCGTGTTGGATGCGTCCTCGCACCAGGGACGGTTCGCCGCCCGCAGCGCTGCGCGCAAATCTTCGCGACGGCACTCAAGCAGTGGGCGGACCGTGCGGCCATTCACCGCGCGAATTCCCGAGAGGCCTCGCAAACCGGCACCACGGAGCAGACGCAGCAGCACGGTTTCTGCCTGGTCGTCAGCCGTGTGGGCGGTGCAGACAACGGTGGCGACCAGGGCATCTGCGGCCAGCTCAAAGGCCGCGTACCGCAGGTCGCGCGCCGCCGCTTCCGGGGATCGGCCTGACGAAGGCACGTGTGCAACGCGCACGTCAATTGGCAGCTTCAACTGCGCGGCCAGGTCGCGGCAGAACTGCTCATCGGCATCAGACTCGGCGCCGCGCAGGCCGTGGTTGACGTGGATCAGGCCCGCGAAGACAAACGCGGGCTCCGGGCGTGTCGCAAGGCCGTGCAGCCACCACGCCAGCGCCACCGAATCCGCCCCGCCGGACACCGCTGCGGCCACGCGCTGCCCCACAAGGGCGTCACCGGGGACTGGGGGGAGGGGCATGCCCCATTATCGCGGTTCAACACGAGGGCAAAAGCCCTCGTGTTCCGAAAACCGTGCTGGAAAATTGGTGCCGGTGCAGGGACTTGAACCCCGGACCCTGCGGATATGAGCCGCATGCTCTAACCAGCTGAGCTACACCGGCAAAGACTGTTGATGATACCTCAGGTCAGGTCGGCCCCGAAGCGCGCGAGGAGGTCGTCGCCGCCGATGGAGTCGAGGATCCAGTGCATTCGCTGGGCAAACGTCACGATGCCCCCGCGGTCGAATACCGACGCGTCGTAGGCGGGCAGGTCCGCCCGCTGGAAATAGAGCGCCAGGCTCATGCGCGGTCCGGTGGCCTCGGGCGTGCTGCAACTGCCCCAGTGTGCGAGGTGGGTGGACCAGGCAATCAGGCTGCCGGCGGCCACGGGCAACGCGCGCACGTCCTGCAACCCGAACTGCGCCAGCGTGACGTCGCGTGTGGCGGTGGCATACCCGGCGTCGGCGTACCGCGGCACGGCGTGGATGCACGAATCCGCGGTCGTCACATCCGTGAGCGCGATCCACACATTCACAATGCCCGGACGCTCGCCGGCGAGCACGCAGGGGTCGGGCCCCAGGGAGTCGCGGTGCGGGGGCACTGCGGCCGTGGCGGTTTCGCGCGACGCGGCCCGTGGAGGCACATGGAACGCGGCGAGGCCATGCCCGACGCCGCGATAGCCCTCCCCCAACAGCGGAGTCAGCAGCGGATCCAGGCCCGCAAAGCACTGATAGAACTCGTCGTACACACACGCGAAGTACGTCGGGATGTGTTGGGCGGCCAGTGTCTCAATCGCAGCGCGCATCGGCGCCATCACGTGCTCGGGCACCACGGGAGGCGTGGTGATGAAGCCCGACTCGTCCAACTGCGCGAGACCGCGGTGCACCTCCGACGCTGTGAACGCCGCACGCGGCTGCGCGACCGCGGGAAACGGGCGATCCGTGATCGTCAGATGCGGATTCAGGCGCGACCAGAACCCGGGATCGCGAAACTCACGCCAGCGTCGCTCCATCTGGCGCAGCAGTGCGACGAACGCGAACCCTTCATCGATACGCGCGTGCGCGGGACGCTCCATGGGCGGCGTCATCGTATCAACATGGCATCGCCGTAACTGTAGAACGTGAACCCGCGTGCGATCGCATCACGATACGCCGCGAGCACCAGCTCGCGCCCGGCAAACGCGGACACGAGCAGCAGCAGCGATGACTTGGGCAAATGGAAGTTGGTGAGCAACATGTCCACCGCACGGAACGTGTGTCCTGGGAGGATACACAAATCCGTAGCCCCGACACCGGCTTGCACCTGTCCGGTGGCGCGTGCCGCCGACTCCAGCGCACGCGTGGTCGTGGTGCCAATCGCCACCACACGCCCCCCGCCGGCCCGGGTGGCCGCCATCTGCGTCGCCGCCGCGTCCGAGACCTCGAATCGTTCGGCGTCCACCCGGTGGTCGGCAATGTCCTCGACCTTCACCGGCTTGAACGTCCCGTACCCCACGTGCAGCGTGACCGTCGCCTGACCAATCCCCTTCGCTGCGAGCGTCGTCGTGAGCGCGGCATCAAAGTGCAGGCCGGCGGTCGGCGCCGCAATCGACCCGATCTCGCGCGCGAACATGGTCTGATACCGCTCGCGGTCCCCGGCGGAGTCGGGCCGGCGGATGTAGGGTGGCAACGGGATGTGCCCGAGACGATCGATCGCGTCGGCCACCGATGCCCCGGTCGCCGCCAGTCGCACACACCGACGCCCCTCCGCGTCGCGGGACTGAATCCTGCCCTGCAACGTAACGCCTGGCGCGCGATCGGAATCCGTGAAGTCGACCGTCGCGCCGATCGGCAATCGCTGGCCCGGTTGAACAAGCGCCCACCAGTCGTCCCCCGACTCCGGATGCAGCAGGAGGCACTCGGCGCGCCCGCCGCCGGCACGGCGACCCAGCAGGCGCGCGGGAAACACGCGTGAGTCATTCGCGACCACCAAATCTCCGGGTGACAGCCACTCGGCAAGGTCCGCCACGCGCGACTCGGTCCATGTGCCCGTGGCGCGATCAACAACCAGCATCCGTGACGCACCACGCGGGCGCGGATGCTGCGCGATCAACGACTCGGGCAGATCAAAATCAAAGTCGGACAGAAGCACAGACACAAGTGTAGATGGGAGATGGGGAGATAGGGAGATGATAGGGGTCGCATGTTCGGGGCGATGTGGGATGGCGTGGGCACCGGGTTCACGGTGTGGTCGAGCGCGACACGGGTGGAGTTGTGTCTGTTCGACTCTGCTGATGCCGCACACGAGCGTGTGCGCATCCCGATGGTCGGCGAGGCCAACACATGGCACGTCTACGTGCCAGGCGCCGGGCCGGGCACCATCTATGGTTTCCGCACCGACCTGGCGCCTGACCCGCTGTTTGATCCGTACGGCCGCGCCTTCGCGGAAACCTTTTCGTGGGCGCACGGACGCACGCCGCGTGCGGTGGTGATCGACGATCGCTTTGACTGGGGAGCCGACCGTCCACCGCGCACACCATGGACGCGGACCCTCATCTACGAGATGCACGTCAAGGGATTCACCGCGCGCCATCCCGACATCCCTCCTGACATCCGAGGCACATACGCGGGCCTCGCGTCGGCACCGGCGATCGCCCACCTCCAATCGCTGGGTGTGACGGCTGTGGAACTCTTACCCGTGCACGCTCGTGTGGACGAACCGGCGCTTCACGCGCGTGGTCTGACCAACTACTGGGGATACAACACGCTCGGTTTCTTCGCACCTGAGCCGCGGCTCGCCTCCGCGCGCACACCACAAGGCGTTGTCGATGAATTCAAGTCCATGGTGCGCGCGTTGCACGCGGCCGGCATCGAGGTGCTGCTGGATGTTGTCTACAACCACACGGCGGAGGGCGACGAGACAGGCCCGACACTCTCGATGCGCGGACTCGACCCCGGGCGGTATTACCGTCATCGGACTGATGACCCCACGCGGTACGACGACCTCACCGGATGCGGCAATACACTCGATACACGCCAACCCCTCGTACGCGGCCTGATTCTCGAC
The DNA here is from genome assembly GCA_964559545.1 of uncultured Solibacteraceae bacterium. Taxonomy (GTDB): domain Bacteria; phylum Acidobacteriota; class Vicinamibacteria; order Vicinamibacterales; family SCN-69-37; genus SYFT01. Next base: position 4,915 of record CAZLJG010000187.1, read on the forward strand.
AGTCTCCGCTACTGGGTGCAGGACATGCACATCGATGGATTCCGGTTCGACCTCGCATCAGCCCTTGCGCGCGGCGACCATCACTTTGATCCCGCAGCTCCCCTGCTCCGCGAGATTCAGGACGACCCGGTGCTCGCGACAGTCAAACACATCGCTGAGCCGTGGGACGCCACCGCCGAGGGGTATCAGGTCGGCCACTTCCCCGCCGGTTGGACCGAGTGGAACGGCAAATATCGCGATGACGTCCGCCGGTACTGGCTCGGCGACGCAGGCACACGCCCGTCGCTCGCGACGCGCCTGGCCGGCAGCAGTGATCTCTACGACTCACCGGGACGTGGCCCGACCGCCAGCATCAACTTCGTGACGTCACACGACGGATTCACACTCGCGGACCTTGTGTCGTATGCGGAGAAGCACAACGCCGCCAATGGGGAACAGAATCGCGACGGGGACGCCTACAACCTGAGCCAGAACTTCGGCGTCGAGGGTCCCACGGACGACCCGGCCGTGCGCGCCGCGAGATCCGCGACCCAACGCCTCTTCTTCCGCACCCTCTTCGCGTCGCTCGGCGTCCCGATGATCAGCGGCGGTGACGAAGTCGGGCGCACACAACTGGGCAACAACAATGCCTACTGCCAGGACTCGCCCCTGAGCTGGACGCCCTGGCGCATCGAAGACGGTGCCGACCCTGAGTTGCTCGCCTTCGTGCAGGCGTTGTCGGCGTGGCGCCGGGCAACGCCCTCATTGGCGCGGACCACGTTTTTTGATGCCGACGGCACAGACGTCGAGTGGCTGCGCCCCGACGGCACACCGATGACCGCGACAGACTGGCACGACGCCCACGCGCGTGGACTGATCATGCGCGTGGGTGGGGTGGAGATCGTGTTTGATTAGAGCGACCAGCGCAGCAGCACGGACCCGACGGTGAAGCCGGCGCCGACTGACGTGAGCAGCACCAGGTCGCCCTTCTTGAGCCGGCCGTCTGCGCGCGCGTCGGCGAGCGCGAGCGGAATCGTTCCCGCCGTCGTGTTGCCAAACCGTTCGAGGTTGATGACAACCTTCTCAGGCGCGAGGCCAATCCGCTCGGCCGTCGCTTCGATGATGCGGCGATTCGCCTGATGCGAGACGAACAGATCGAGGTCTGACCCGGTGAGTTTGTGGCGCTCAAGCAGACGCTGCGCGATCTCGCCGCTCTTCTTGACCGCGAACTTGAATACGGTGGCGCCGTCCTGCTTCACGAAGTGCTGCCGCTGATCCACGGTTTCGTGCGAGGCGGGACGCCGGCTGCCGCCTGCGGGCATACACAACGCCGGTCCACCGTTGCCGTCGATTTCATGCAGGAAGTCGATCAGACACGGCTCGTCCGGCTGCGCCGCCGACAACACCACCGCGCCGGCACCGTCGCCGAACAACACACACGTGGATCGATCGGTGTAGTCGATGATGCTCGACATCACGTCAGCGCCGACGACCAACGCATGTTCGACGGCACCCGACGCCACCATCTTCCAGCCAACCGTCAGTGAGTACGTAAAGCCTGAGCACGCGGCGCCCAGATCAAAACCCCACGCGCCGGTCGCGCCGATCTTGGCCTGCAACACACACGCGGTGCTCGGGAAGATCGTGTCCGGGGTGGTGGTGCC
>CAZLJG010000188.1:0-6525 GCA_964559545.1 uncultured Solibacteraceae bacterium
CAGCTCATCTCCACCGACCGCACCATCGAAGCCGCCCGCGACCTTGACGCCAACGACGGCGCGGACGGCATCGCGGCGCTGGGCTGCGCGGTGCGCTGATATTCGCTCAGAGTCTGTCGAGAAGCACTCTCGCGGAGCGGGTCCAGGTGCACTCGCGGGCTCTGGCTGCAGCTCGCTCACCGAGAGCGCTGACCGTCGCCGGATCGTTCAGTAATTCAATGACGATCCGACTTGCACCGTCGGTGTCACAGTTCGGAAACAGGCGCGCGCCGTCGGCAGTCTCGCCGGGCACAATGTCGGGAATGCCGCCGGTGCGACTGGCCACAATGGCCATGCCGTTGGCCATCGCTTCGAGTAGCGATAACGGCGATCCTTCCGACAATGAGGGCATCAGGAAGATGTCGTGCGTCTGATAGAGCGCCTGCATCCCGGATTCCGAATCGACACGGGTGACGACGGAGACAGAGGAACGGACCTGCACCTGGAACCATTCCAGCACGGACTCAGCGGATTGTCCGGCGCCCACGATCGTCAATTGAGCATCAGGAATCTGAGCGTGAACCTTCCGCCAGATTTCGGGCAACACAAACCGCCCTTTGATGTCGAGCCATCCTCCTACAAACAACACGGCCGGCCGCCGGTGTGTGGCGTCGTGCGCGCGTGTCCCGAAGTAGTGGCTATCGACGCCATTGATCATGACGGCCACGTCGCTGTCTCGTCGGCCCAGTGAGTTGACAATGTAGTGACGGTCGGCCGTCGACAGGCAGACGACTTTATCCGCACACCAGATGCTCACATCGGACAGCCAGCGATTCAGCAGGTGAAACAACATCGTGTTTTTGGAGCTCGTCGCTGCGTATCCATACCGGGTCGCCTCTGCGACCGTGCGAAAACAATGGCTTTCCACGTTGTGGCACATGCAGATCACGGGAGGCACGTGATCCCCAAGCACACGGCGCAGGAGGGCATAGACGGAGGCCGACGGTTCATGCACCACCACGGCGTCAAACACCCGGCGGTGCCTGAAAATTTTCCACGCCACCGTGAAGGGGGTGAGGTATTTGTCAGCCCGGCCCAGCCAGGCCATGGCCGGGAGGTCGTCTCGAAACCACAGCGTTGCGGTGTGGCCTTCACCGTGAATGGCGTCGGCAATCCTGTAGGACCATTTGCCCATCCCGCTCCATTGGTTCCGGCCAACGGCACTGACTAACAGGATGCGTTTCATCGACGGGCTTACTGTAAACGAGTTTCGCCTCTTGATCGCCTTTGGCGACTTGTGCCATACTCCGCTTCATAAGGCGAAAGTAGAGCGAAAATATGGCATCAGCCGCGTTGTCTCATCTCACGCAACTACTTGATTCAAAACAGCTTGCAGGCACGGTAACTCGACCGCTCGAGTCCGGCCGTCCCTGCACAAAAACCGGCGTGTCCGTGCTGGATGACCATCTGGCCGGTGGCTGGCCGAAAGGGCATCTCTCCGAAGTCGTCGGCCCGGCGTCGTCTGGCCGGACGTCCGTGGTGATGGCCACGATGGCGGCGGTGACCCGGCAGGGCGGTGTCGTGGCGTGGGTGGATGTGGCGGATCGTTTTGATCCCGCGTCCGCGGCTGCGGCGGGCATGGACCTCGATCGGGTGTTGTGGGTGCGTGGACCAAACGTGTCGTGGAGTCCGACGCAACGCACGGTCGGGGATTTGGCCGTGCAGCGGGGCTTACGCGCGTTTGATCTGATCGCGCGCGCTGGGGGCATTGCAGTGGTGGCCCTGGATGTCGCCGATGTCCCGGTCCGGCATCTGCAATCGTTACCGGCTGCCACCTGGTTCCGGCTGGGCCATGTGTTGGAGGGGCGCGACACGGTGGGATTGCTCATCGGTGCGCAGCCGCTCGGGCGCAGTGCCGGCGGCGTGTCGCTGACGTTGCGAGCGCGCAGTGAATGGGCTGGGCGCAGTGCGCAAAGCCGTCGGCTGGCAGGGCTCGCCGTGACGCCTGAAGCCTCACAGCGGATTCGTCGGGTGCGCGCACATCGGAAGGAGGAGGCCCCGTGTTTGTTTGCCTTGTCCGCGACTCTTTAAGCCCCTCACGTCCCGGCGTGCTTGAGGCGGTGGCCCGCGCCTGTTCGCCGCGAGTGGAGCCGCATGGCGACGATGTGGCGGTGTGTGATGCGACGGGATTAACGCGGGTGATCGGCATGCCGGCGGTGATCGCGGAAGAGATGCGGCGCATGGCCTGGGAACGGGAAGTCGGCGTGCGCGTGGCGATCGCCGGATCCAAAACGGCCGCGTGGTTGCTGGCGCACGCACGGCCCGGCACCACGATCGTGCCGCCCGGGGAGGAAGCGCGCCGGCTGGAGCGGTTGCCACTCTCCGCGTTGCGGTCGTTGCCGGAGCAGTCTGTACGTAGGGCCGGCCTTCAGGCCGGCCAGGTATCCGACACCCTCGCCATTTTTGAACGCTGGGGACTTGCGACGCTTGGAGACCTCGCGCGTCTGCCGCGCGCGGATGTGCTCACGCGCACGGGCCGGGTGGGGCAGCGTCTGCATCAGGCGGCCTGTGGTGAGGATGATGCGCCGCTCGTGCCCACAGGGGAAACACCGCGGTTTGTGCAGCGCATGGAACTCGAGTGGCCGGTGGACGGTCTCGAGCCGTTGTCGTTTGTGCTGGCGCGGTTGTGTGATGGATTGTCAGCGTCATTGGCTCGCGCCGATCGCGGCGCGGTGACCATCACCACACGGTTGCAGTTGGTGACGAAGGCAACCCACGAGCGCACGCTCACGTTGCCAGCACCGATGCGCGACAGCAAAACGTTGCGTACGCTCATCCTGCTCGATCTTGAATCCCATCCGGCGCCGGCCGGTATTGATGTGGTCGAAGTCGAGTGTGGCGTCACGCCCGGCCGGATTGTGCAGGGATCCCTCCTCGCCTTCACGGTGCCGACGCCCGAGGACCTCTCCACGCTCCTCGCGCGTCTGTCGGCGCTGGTCGGCGACACCCGCGTCGGCGCCCCCGTCGTGGTGGACACCCACAACCCGCGTATCTCATCGATGAAACCGATCGCACTTGGCACCCAGCACCGAGCAGTTCGCACCGCACCGAGCACCCAGCAACAAGCACCCAGCACTACGATCCGCCGCCTCCGTCCCGCGCCGCCAGTCCGTGTGCGTGTGGAGAAGGGCCGCCCCGTCGAGGTGTCGATGAGCGAGCGCGCGGCGTACCGCGAGTCGAGAGGTGCAATGGTCACCACTGCAGCCGGCCCCTGGCGCACGTCGGGCCACTGGTGGTCGTCAGACGGGCAGACCTGGGATCGTGACGAATGGGACGTCGCCCTCGACACCGGTGTCGTCTACCGCCTCGCCCGCAATCGCCAGACCGACCGCTGGGAAATTGAAGGGGAAGTGGATTGAGCACGGCTCGTGTACTTCGAACTTCGCACCGCATCTGCATTTTCGTTCCTGGCCGGGGCCTCGCTACCTGAGACGCTGATTGCCCGCGCCGCCCACCTGGGGTATCCGGCACTGGCGCTGCTTGATCGCGACGGTGTCTACGGCGCCCCGCAGTTTTATCGCGCCGCCAAAGCCGCCGGCCTCAAAGCCATCGTCGGCGCCGAGTTGACGATCTGCGGCAGCGCACCCAGCACTATTCCCGTTCTTGTAAGTTCCATCGACGGGTATAGAAACCTGTGCCGTTTGATCACACAGGCAAAACGTGGCGTCCCCAAAGGTGAGTCACGGCTGACGCTGGAGGATCTCGACGGGCACACGAGCGGCCTGATCGCGCTGGTCGGTCGGCAGGCCTTGATGACTGATCGGCACGGGGTGGGCGGATTGGTGGACAAGGTTGTCGGGATCTTCGGCCGGCAGCAGGTGTGGATTGAGTTGCAGCGCCACCTGCGTCGTGATGAAGAAGCCGCGAATGCGTCGTTGCTCGATTTGGCGGCCGCGTTTCGTGTGCCCGTGATGGCCTCCAACGGGGTGCGGTTTGCCACGGTTGAAGAGCGACCGGTGTATGACGTGCTCACGTGTCTGCGCTACAAGACCACCTTGAAGGACGCCGGGCGCCGACTCAGTGTGAATGCCGAGAGTTACCTGAAGCCGCCCGAAGTGATGGCGCGTCTGTTCAGTGACTTGCCACAGGCATTGGCCGGTACGGAAGCGTTGGCCGAGCGGCTCGACTTCACGCTTGCGAATCTCGGGTATCAGTTTCCGGATTACCCGGTGCCGGCCGGTGAAACACAGGCGTCGTTTCTCCGACGTATTGCCATGGTCGGTGCGCGTGATCGGTATCACCCGCTGGACGAGGCGTTTGGAGGGCGGGCGAAGGCGCAGATCCAGCGCGAATTGGATCTGATCGACAAACTCAATCTGGCCGGCTACTTCCTCATCGTCTGGGATCTGGTCAACTTCTGCCGCCAGCAGGGCATTCTCGTGCAGGGACGAGGCTCTGCGGCCAACAGCGCCGTGTGTTATTCGCTGGGGATCACGGCGGTGGATCCCATCGGCATGGAATTGTTGTTTGAGCGGTTTCTGTCGGAGGAACGCGGCGAATGGCCGGACATCGATCTGGATCTGCCGAGTGGTGACCGTCGCGAACGGGTGATTCAGTATCTGTATCAGCGGTACGGGGCACTGGGGGCGGCGATGACCGCCAATGTCATCACGTATCGTGGCCGCAGCGCCGCGCGTGAGGTCGGCAAGGTCCTCAGCATGGACGAGGACGAGATCGATCGGCTCGCGAAGATGATGAGCCGGTTCGAGTTCGTGGACCCGAACGAGACCGTCACACAACATCTGAAGGATGCAGGCCTTGATACACACCGCGAGGTCTACGGCCAGTTCGCCAGGCTGTGGACGCAGATACAGGACCTGCCGCGGCACCTCGGCCAGCACTCGGGCGGCATGGTCATCTGTAAAGGGCGGTTGGACGATGTGGTGCCGCTGGAACCGGCGTCGATGCCAGGCCGGGTGGTGGTGCAGTGGGACAAGGACGACTGCGCGGACCTCGGCATTGTGAAAGTGGATTTATTGGGCCTCGGCATGATGGCCGTACTTGAGGAGGCCGTGGAGCTCACCGGGATCGATCTTGCGCACCTGCCGCCGAACGATCCCGAGGTCTACCGGATGTTGCAGGCGGCCGACACAGTCGGGATCTTTCAGGTGGAGTCCCGTGCGCAGATGGCGACCCTGCCGCGACTCAAGCCCAAAAACTTTTACGACATCGTGGTGGAAGTCGCTCTCATCCGCCCCGGTCCGATCGTCGGCCAGATGGTGCATCCGTATTTGAAGCGGCGACGCGGGGACGAACCTGTGACGTATGCCCATCCGTCGCTGGAGCCCGTCTTGAAGCGCACGTTGGGTGTGCCGCTGTTTCAGGAACAGTTGCTGCGGATGGCGATGGTGATTGCCGGGTTCAGCGGTGGGGAAGCGGAGGAACTGCGGCGCGCGATGGGCTTCAAGCGGTCGGTCAAACGGATGCAGCAGATTGAGACGCGGTTGCGCGAGGGCATGGCGCGCAATGGCATCACCGGTGCGACGGCCGATCAGATCGTGTTGTCGATCACGTCGTTTGCGTTGTACGGATTCCCTGAGTCCCATGCGGCCAGTTTCGCGCTCATCGTGTATGCGAGTGCGTATCTCAAGGCGCATTACCCCGCGGCGTTTTATGCAGCCTTGCTCAACAACCAACCGATGGGGTTTTATGCGCCGGCGACGCTGGTGAAGGATGCCCAGCGCCGAGGTGTGCGATTCGCTCCCGTGGATGTGCAGGTGTCCGACTGGAGTTGCACCATTCAGGACGACGGCGCCATCCGGCTGGGGTTGATGTACGTCCAGGGCCTTCGGGCCGAGGTGGGGAAGGCGCTCCAAAACGCAGGGCGGGGCTTCAGCCCCGCCAACGAAAGACGGTTTCAGTCGATGGACGATCTCGTGGCCCGCACCGGCCTGCGTCGCGATGAGTTGCGAGTCCTCGCCGAATCCGGCGCGTTGGCCACCCTTGGTGGCGATCGCCGGTCGGCGTTGTGGCAGGCCGAACGCGCCGCGCGCCCTGCCGGACCGTTGTTGATGAGCTCGGAGGCGATTTCTCCTGAAATCGCCTCCGAGCTCATTTGTTCGTCACCACTCACCCCCATGACTCTCCCCGAACGAGTCGGTGCCGACTACGCGGCCACTGGTCTGACGATCGGGCCGCATCCGATGGCGCTGGTGCGACGGGGGCTGGCGGCCCGTGGTGTGTTACGAGCGAGTGATCTGGCGTTGTGGCGACCGGGGCGCCGGGTGTTGGTGGCCGGTGCCGTAATCACACGACAGCGGCCTGGCACGGCGAAAGGGTTCGTGTTCCTGTCACTGGAAGATGAGACAGGCATTGCCAACGCGATTCTGACTCCGGATGTGTTTTCCTCCTTCAAACGCACGGTGGTGGATGCGCCGTACTTACTGATTGAAGGTCTGTTGCAGAACCAGGACGGAGCCATTTCCGTGAAGGCTGAGCGTCTGGAGGCGTTGGCCGATAGCGGACCACAACCTGAGGCTCGGAACT
>CAZLJG010000189.1:0-6509 GCA_964559545.1 uncultured Solibacteraceae bacterium
ATGGCACGTTGGTGGACTCCCGCGAGGATCTGGCCGCGAGCACCAATGACGTCCTGGTGAGCCTGGGCGCCCAGCCGCTGGCCATCGATCAGGTCGGACGGATGGTTGGTGACGGCGCCCGCACGCTGGTGCAGCGTGCACTGACGCACGCGGGTTGTGACGCGGATCTGGATCAGGCGCTGGCCGAGTTCCACCGAAGGTATGCCATCAGACTGCTCGAGACCACCCGTCCGTACCCGGGGATCGACGATGTACTCGCAGCCCTTCGCCCTGACGTGCAGCTGGCCGTGCTGACCAACAAACCGCTCACACCAACGATACGGTTGATCGACCACTTCGGATGGAGCGGGGTCTTCGGCCGGGTCATCGGTGGCGACGGTCCGTTCCCGCGGAAGCCCGATCCCGCGGGCCTGCTCGACCTGATGGCGTGGGCAGGGGCACGACCCGAGGACACACTCATGGTGGGGGACTCGATGGTGGATGTGGACGTCGCACGCAACGCCGGGGTCGCGGTCTGCGTGGCGGTCTATGGCTTTGGGGCTGCTCGCGGCGATCTCACGCTGCGAGGGGATGAGCTCATCGCGAAATCGGCGACAGAGATCACGGACCTGTGGTCCGGGGTCCAGGGTCCAGGGTTCGGGTCCACGGGGTCCGGGGTCCGAGGGGCGGGGATCGCATGAGCGGGCGTGCTGGGTTTTCGGTCGCGTTGCTTCTGACGGCTGCTGTCTCGCTGTCACCGCTGTCGGCGCAGGCGCCGCTGAAGTCGCCAGCCTCGGAGTGTTTCCCGTTCGAGCGGTTGCCGGAGTCATTGCGGCCGCGGGCGGAGGAGATGTTGTTGCGCGCGCTTGATGGTGAGGCGCTGTACACCATTGCCGGCGGCCTCAAGCCCATGAGCAGCGGGTTCGTGTCGTCGTCCATCAAGGTTGATGCGCCGGATCTGGCGGAGGCGGAGGTCACGCGGCAGGTGCTGGCCGCATGGACGTGCGGCGGAGAGATCGCGGCGGGCCTTCACCACTTCGCGGCGGTGTATCAGGGCTCGCGTTCCCTCGAGGCGGTGGTGTTTCATCGCCCCGCGCTCAAGGACATGCTGACGCGGCATGCGGCGTTTTTCACGCCCTACGGGCTGTCGCCATCGTCGGACCCGATTGAAGTGGTGATGACCGTCGAATATGCCGCGACGACACCGCGGCTGCGCGGATACGGCTACCTCTTCGGCTATCCCGATTACGCCGTGGACTTCTTTGCGCAGGCGTCGGAGTCACAGCGGCTTGAGGAGGAGAAGACGGGGAAGGGGACGCTCGTCCCTCGTGATTTTGTCTCGCTCCAGACCGCGCGCGGTGAACGCCGCTTCGTCTACGCCGTGCCCAAGGGCCACGAAGCCAATGACGCCGACCGCGCCCTAAAAGCCGCGGCCGACGCACTGTTCGCGGACTACGCCGCTCGTCGGAAACGGCACATCACCGGCGAGTCCGCCGCGGGGGTGCTCAACCTGGTCCGAGAGTGGTTCAACGACGGCACTGGTGACGTGCGGCCGTCACACGCCGTGAAACCTACATTCCGCCGCTGACGTTGAGGATCGTGCCGGTGGTGAAGGAGGCCTCGGTCGAGAGCAACCAGAGGATCGCCTTCGCGACTTCCTCGGGCTGCCCGCCACGTTGCATCGGGACGCGCACCTTCACGCGTTCGACGCGATTGGGCTCACCGCCACTCGCGTGAATCTCCGTGTAGACAAAGCCAGGTCGCACGGCGTTGACGCGAATGCCCTCTTCCGCCACTTCGCGCGCGAGTCCGACCGTGATGGTGTCGATCGCGCCTTTGGTGGCCGCGTAGTCCACATATTCACCCGGCGATCCCAGATAGGCGGCAATCGACGAAAGGTTCACGATGCCGCCACCTGACCCGCCGTGTCGGGTGGACATCCGCCGTACGGCCTCGCGGCAACACATCAATGTGCCGGTGACATTTGTGGAGAACACGCGATCAATACGCGCCGCGTCCATCTGGTCCACGCGCATTTGCGTCTCCAGGACGCCTGCGTTGTTGACCAGGGCGGTCAGGCGGCCGAGTCGATCGGCTGCTTCAAACAGCCGGACGACGTCCGCCTCAGCGGCGACATCGGCCTGCACCGCGACCGCCGATCCGCCCGAATCCTCAATCCCCCGGACGACCACAGCCGCGGCCTCGGCGTCCCGGCGGTAGTTGACGCACACGGCGTATCCAGCCGCCGCAGCCAATCGGGCTGTCGCCGCACCAATTCCCCGGCTACCGCCGGTCACGACCATGACATCCATACGGACGCGTATTGTCGCACCGGTGCGACCGTCCCCATAAGCGCCGGCAATGCCAGCATCAGCAGAACCGACGCGACTGGTAGCATCAGCCTCGATGGCCGGGACGCTCTTCGAGAAGGTGTGGAACGCCCACGCCGTGCGGACGCTGCCGAACGGGCAGACGCAGCTCTACGTCGGGTTGCATCTGGTACACGAAGTCACCAGCCCGCAGGCCTTCGACATGCTGGCGGCGAGGGGATGGCCTGTCAGGGCGCCACACCGGACCTTCGCCTCGATGGACCACATCGTGCCGACTGCCGCGCAGGCGCGTCCGTTTCAGGATGTGATGGCCGAGGCGATGGCAGGCGCGCTTGAGCGCAACTGTCGCGCGCATGGCATTCCCATGTTCGACCTCGCCGGAGGCGCGCAGGGCATCGTCCACGTGATCGGTCCGGAGCTCGGATTGACCCAGCCCGGCATGACGATCGCGTGTGGCGACAGCCACACGTCGACGCACGGGGCGTTTGGCGCGTTGGCGTTTGGCATCGGGACGTCGCAGGTGCGCGATGTGTTGGCCTCGCAGTGTGTCGCCATGTCGCCACTGCAGGTTCGGCAGATTCGCATTGACGGCACATTGCCGCCGGGCGTGTTCGCCAAGGACGTCATTCTGACCGTCATCCGCCGATTGGGCATCAACGGTGGCCACGGCTTCGCGTACGAATATGCCGGCTTGACCATTGCCGCCATGTCGATGGACGAGCGGATGACCATCTGCAACATGTCGATCGAGGGCGGTGCGCTGATGGGGTACTGCAACCCTGATGACACGACCATCGCGTACTTGCGAGGCCGGCGGTTCGCGCCGTTCGGTGATGAGTTCGACATCGCGGCGGCCGGCTGGCGGGCCCTGGCGTCGGATGCAGACGCCACGTACGCCGATGTCGTCGCGTTCGATGCCACGACGATGGCGCCCACCGTGACTTGGGGCACCCATCCCGGCCAGTCGATCGCGGTGGACGAGCGGCTGCCTCGACCGGCTGATGTGCCGGACGCCGAGCGGGCGGGTGTCGAGGACGCACTCGCGTTCATGCACCTCACAGCCGGTCGGCCGATCGCGGGGCAGAAGGTGGACGTCGCCTTCATCGGGTCCTGCACCAACGGGCGCCTGTCGGATCTGCGCGAAGCGGCGCGTGTGGCGCGAGGGCAGAAAGTCGCGCCGCATGTCCGCGCCCTCGTGGTGCCCGGATCGCAACAGGTGCGACGGGCTGCTGAGGCCGAGGGACTGGATCAGATTTTCGAGGACGCCGGATTCGAGTGGCGCCGGGCCGGGTGTTCCATGTGCCTCGCGATGAACCCGGACCGCCTGTCGGGTGACGAGTTGTGTGCGTCGTCCTCAAATCGCAACTTCAAGGGCCGGCAGGGCAGCCCCACCGGCCGCACGTTGCTGATGAGCCCGGCAATGGTCGCGGCAGCGGCGCTCGCGGGTGAAGTCGTCGACATCCGTGACGCAATCACGCCGGAGGGGCGGTCATGAGTGCCAACACGTCCGCGATCACGCGCATCGATGGTCGGGCCGTCGTGCTTCGCGGCTCCGACATCGACACCGATCGCATCATGCCCGCGCGATTCCTTCGGGCCATCACGTTTTCCGGAATCGAAGCACATCTGTTCGCCGATGATCGCGCTGCAGCGCGGGCGGCCGGCACATCGCATCCGCTGGACGTGCCTGGTGCTGCGGGCGCGACGATCCTGTTGACGCAGGCGAACTTCGGATGCGGATCCTCACGCGAGCATGCACCACAGGCCCTCCTGCGTTGGGGGTTCCGGGCCGTGGTGGCGGAATCGTTCAGCCCCATCTTTGCCGGCAACGCGCTGACCATTGGACTTGTGTGTGTGACCGCGTCGCCGCAGGTCATCGCCGAGCTCATGCGGATCGCGGAGGCGACGCCGGACGCCACGTTCAGTGTGGACCTGGAGTGCCTTCGACTGACGTGCAGATCCAAATGGAGCCCAGGGGCTTTAGCCCCTGGGACAGACACATGGGCTGAAGCCCTTGTGCTCCCCGAATCACAGCGGCAGGCGTGGCTCACGGGTCAGTGGGACGCGACAGGCCTTCTGCTTGCGGACTACGCCGATGTCGATCGCGTGGAGGCCCGGCTGCCGTATTTGCGGACGACATCCAGGAACGCCTGAGCGGCGTGTGATTGCTGGCCCTCGCGGCGGTACACGAGACGCAGGGGCCGCGGCGACCGCAACTCCGGCACCTTCACCGCGACGAGTTGGCCGCGACTGATTTCGCCCAGTGCACACCGGCGAGGCAACAAGGCGACGCCCAGTCCGACCTCGACCGCGCGTTTGATGCCGTCGAGACTTGGCAGCGAGATCCGGATGTTCAGCGTCGCATGGCGCTGTTCATACAGTCGCAGCACCTTGTCGCGCTGGGGCGACGGGTCGTTGTGGGCGATGACGGTCTGTCGGCCCATCTCTTCCATCGTGACCTGCTTCTTCTTCGCCAACGGATGGCGGGGTGGGACCAAGAGCACAAGTTCGTCCGTGCCCAGCGACACCGACATCAACTCCTTGTCCGGCGGTGCGAAGGAGAGTACCCCGCAGTCGATCGTGCGCAGCAGCACTTCCTGCCCGATCTGCCGCGCATGAATCCGGCGCACGTCCACGAGGACGTGCGGATGGTCGGCATGAAACGCCGCCAGCAGCGGCAGCAGCGTATGCACACCGGCCTCGTTGGCGCCGACGACCACCCGGCCCTTCTTGACGTCCCGAAGTTCCGCCACCGCAGCCGCGGCTTCGTCCACCAGCCGGATCGTGCGTTGCGCGTACTCCAGCAGCAGGATGCCGGCTTCGCTCAGGGTGCCGTCACGCAGGGAGCGATCGATCAACTGCTCGCCGCAGGCCTCCTCCAGACGGCGAATCGACTGGCTCACCGCCGGTTGGGTGCGATGCAGCGTCCGCGCGGCCCGCGAAAAGCTCCGCTCGGAGGCGACGGCGGCAAACGTCCTGAGGTCGTCCAGTGTCATGAATAAGCCATACGCATACTAAACTAAAAAACATCACTTTGACTTACCATCGGCTCGCCGCCAGACTGGACCGGCATGCAGAGTGCGCGACTGGTGGTGTTTGACACCACCCTGCGGGACGGCGAACAGGCCCCCGGCTTTTCCCTCGATGTGGATCAGAAGGTCGCCCTGGCCCTCCAGCTGGAAGCCCTCGGGGTTGATGTGATCGAAGCGGGATTCCCCATCGCCTCAGAGGCCGATGCCGAGGCCGTCCGCCGGGTGGCGCTCGCCCTCCACTCGACCACGGTCGCCGCTCTCGCGCGCTGCGCGGCGGGCGACATCGATCGCGCCGCCTGGTCCATCGCGCCGGCACGACGCGGGCGCATCCACACGTTCATCGCCACCTCCGACCTGCACCTTGAACGCAAACTGCATCTGTCCAGGGAAGATGCCCTGGCCGCCGCTGTGGCGGCCGTGAGCCGTGCGCGGTCGTACACGGAAGACGTGGAGTTTTCGGCGGAGGATGCCACACGCAGCGACCGTGATTTCCTCTGCACGGTCGTGGAGGCGGTCATCGGCGCGGGCGCCACCACCGTCAACCTGCCCGACACTGTCGGGTACAGCACGCCGGACGACCTCGCCGGCTTCTTCCGGGACGTGATGACGCGGGTGCCCAATGCCGACCGCGCGATCTTCAGCACCCATTGCCACGACGACCTCGGCCTTGCCGTCGCCAACTCGCTCGCGGCCATCAGTGCCGGAGCGCGACAGGTGGAGTGCACCATCAACGGCATCGGTGAACGCGCTGGAAACGCGTCACTCGAGGAAGTCGTGATGGCGACCAGGGTGCGTCCTGATCAGTGGCCCGCCGAAACCCGGGTCCGTACACCCGCGTTGTACGCCACGAGCCGGATGCTCACGGACATGACGGGTGAACGCGTCCAGGCCAACAAGGCCATCGTGGGCCGCAACGCGTTTGCGCATGAAGCGGGCATCCATCAGGACGGCATGCTGAAGGATCGGCGGTGTTACGAGATCATGCGTCCCGAGGATGTCGGTGTACCGCGCTCAACACTGGTCCTCGGCCGCCATTCGGGTCGTCATGCCGTGGCACGCCGCTGCACGCAGCTGGGTCTCGCGCTCAGTCGCCAGGATTTGGATCGCGTGTATCGCGTGATGGTCCAGCGCGCCGAACGCCAGCGGCAGATTCATGACGACGACCTGC
>CAZLJG010000190.1:0-6481 GCA_964559545.1 uncultured Solibacteraceae bacterium
ATGTCGGCCTTTCCACGGTCGAGACCCACCGGGCCAACCTCATGCAGAAGCTCAACCTCCACAACACGGCCGAGATCGTCCTCTACGCGGTCCGGAAGGGGATTATCAGATAGTCCTAGGAGTCCAGGGGTCCAGGGGTCCAGGAGTCCAGCGGGATTCGAGCCGAGCTCGGCGGGAGCGTTTAGCGAAGGCTGGCGGAGAGAGAGGGATTCGAACCCTCGGTAGAGTTTCCCCTACACACGCTTTCCAAGCGTGCTCCTTCAACCACTCGGACATCTCTCCGCACGAGTGGGGGCTTCCAATCTTACCGGACTCCTGGACTCCTGGACCCCTGGACTTCGAATAAACTAGTGGTTCGCCCGTCGGACCGCGGTCCGGACCTTGTGCAAACGTAGTCGGCGAATCGCGTCAGGGCCGGAAGGCAGCAGCGCTCAGTCGATCCTGCGTTGTGCCGCAGGCCATCCGGGCCGCGGTCGGACGGGCGCTCCCGGACACCACGGTTTCAACACATGACTCACGTCGCACTGGCGAGAAAATGGCGGCCTCAACGGTTTGAGGATGTGATCGGCCAGCGCGGCGTGGTGGATACCCTCCGCAACGCCATCACGTCGGGCCGACTGGCCCAGTCGTTCATCTTCGCCGGCCCCCGCGGCGTCGGCAAGACCACCACCGCCCGCATCCTGGCGCGCGCGCTCAACTGCGTGAACGGACCGACCGGCGACCCGTGCGGCGAGTGCGACGCGTGCACTGAAATCGCCGAAGGCCGCGACGTCGACGTCATGGAAATTGACGGCGCCACCTACACCGGTGTGGATGCCGTCCGCGAGGTCATCGTCGAACCCCTGTCGATTGCGCCGATGCGTGATCGCTACAAGGTGTTCATCATCGACGAAGTCCATCGCCTGTCGAAGAACGCGTTCGACGCGTTGCTGAAGTCCATCGAAGAGCCGCCGCCCTACGTGAAGTTCATGATGGCGACCACGGAGCTCGACGCCGTGCCCGCCACGATTCAGTCGCGGTCACAGGTCTTCGAACTCAAGGCGCTGCCCTTCACCTCGATTCGCCACCAGCTCGCCGACGTCGCCACTCGTGAAGGCGTGGTGATGGACGAGGCCGCAGTGGCGCTGCTTGCGCGCGCGGCCGAAGGCAGCATGCGCGACGGTCTGAGCGCGCTCGATCAGGTGCTGGCCTTCAGCGGCGAACGGGTCACGGCTGACGATGTCAGCAAGGTGCTGGGACTGATCGGCCGCGATGTGCAGTTCGACATCGCTGAGACGGTATCGAGGGAAGATGCCGTCGGCGCACTGGCGCACGCTGGCACGGTCGTGGACAACGGCTTTGACCTGCGCGCGGTCTGCCGCGAACTCGCTCGCCTCATGCGCGACCTGATGGTCGTGCGCATCGATGGCACGCGCGTGAGCGACCCCGACATCGCGTCCGAACACGAGCGCGACCGGATGTTGGCGCTGACCCAGCAGTACTCACGCGAGGATCTGCTGCGCTCGTTTGATCTGCTGTCCACCACCGAGCGCGACCTGCGCACCTCGTCACAACCGCGCCACACATTCGAAATGGCGCTGCTCAAGTGGATCCACCTGCGCAAGCTCACGCCGATTGAGGAAATGCTCGCAGGTGGTGTGGGTGGCGTAGGTGTTGTAGGTGGTGTGGGTGCCGGTCGTGCTGCGTCGCGTCCAACTCCACCTGCAACACCCACAGCACCTACTCCACCTGCAAGACCCGCTGCGCCGCCTCGTGTTTCTTCCCCGGCGCGCCCGGCGGCACCGAGCACCCCGCACCCAGCACCGGCACCCAGCACCGGAGCACCGGTGCACCAGAGCACAACTTCGAAGCAGAGTCTGCTTGCCGCCATTCGAGAGGGCAACAAGATTTTTTACGGCATGGTCATCGCCCAGGTGCAGACCGTCGACATCGAAGGCGATCGCATCGTGTTCACGTTTGCGCCGGCGCACAAGAACCTCAAGAGCCAGCTCGAGGCCAAGCGCGGATGGATCGAGCAGCTGGCGCAGCATCAGACCGGTCGCAAGATGACGGTGGACGTGCGCGAAGGGGTGGCCGTGCCTGCGGCGACCGAGTCGGCGGCGGCGCCTGGCGCCGCGGCAAAGGCGGCATCAAATCAGTCCCAGCTTCGAGATCGCGCCAAGGCCGAGCCGGCCGTGCAGAACGTGCTCGACATCCTCGGCGGTGAGATCGAAGACGTGGAGGAGATCACGTGAACATCCAGAACATGATGAAACAGGCGCAGGAGATGCAGACGCGCCTCCAGCAGCAGATGGGCGAGATGAAAGTGGAGGCCACGGCTGGTGGCGGCATGGTCACCGTGACGGTCAACGGTCACAAGCTGCTGTTGTCACTCCGCCTCGATCCTGAGGTCGTGTCCAAAGACGACGTCGGTATGCTGCAGGACCTGATCGTCGCCGCGATGAATGACGCCCACCGCAAGGTGGACGAAGCACTCGCCAGCCAGATGCAGGGCCTCATGGGCGGTCTCGGCCTGCCGGGACTCCGCTGATGGCATTTGCCGATCCCCTCGCAGGGCTCGTCGCCGCGTTGCAGCGCCTGCCGGGAATCGGCGCCAAGAGCGCACAGCGGCTCGCATTCCATCTGCTGAAGACCCCGCGCGAAGACGTGGACGCCTTGTGCTCGGCGATGCTCTCGGTGAAGGATCGCGTCACGTATTGCTCCACCTGCAGCAACATCACGGATGTTGACCCGTGCGGCTACTGCACCGACGGGAGCCGCGACGGTCGCATCATCTGCGTGGTCGAACAACCCGAAAACGTCTGGGCCGTCGAGCGCACACGCGGCTTCAAGGGCCGTTATCACGTGCTCATGGGCGCCATCGCGCCGCTGCAGGGCGTGGGCCCGGACGACCTCAAGATCAAGGGTCTGCTCACACGAGTTGGCGCCGGCTCGGTGGAAGAAATCATCGTGGCGACCAACCCCACTGTGGAAGGGGAAGCTACTGCCCTGTATCTGGCGCGGTTACTGAAGCCACTGGGTGTGAAAGTGAGTCGCATCGCGATGGGCGTACCCGTCGGCTCCGACCTGGATTACACCGACGAGTTCACGATGTCCAAGGCCATGGAAGGCCGACGCGACATGTAGCGTAGACTGTTGCGCGCCCCCCATCGGAGCACCCGATGTCCGTCGTCGTCGCCATTCTCACGAGGTCGCCGTCAGACCCCCGCCTCAAAGCACGCATTGGCCCCGTCGTGCCCGACCGGGACCATCGGCGTGATCTCGTTCTCGCATTTCTGGATGACTTGCTGGAACGCGCGAGCGCCGTCAGCGACGTGACAGTCAAAGTCGCCGTCACCCCGCCCCTCGAAGGGTTGCGCATCGCGCGACCGTGGATTCCCGGAAACCGGTTGGTGCTGCAACGCGGCGCGACGTTTGGCGACCGCCTCCGGCACGTCTTTGAAGATTTGGCCGCTGCGGGGTTCCAGCAGATCGTGCTGCTCGGCGTGGACGTGCCGGACCTTCCGCCCGCAGAGATCGAATCAGCGGTGCGGGGTGTGCGTGCGAATCCTACCGCGGTGGTCACGGGACCGTCGGGAGATGGCAGCTTCCATCTGCTGGGACTGACCGTGACCAATCGCGCGGTGCCGGACCTGTTTACCGACGTGCGGTGGGGCACACCCCACATGCTGGAAGATGTCGAAGCGCGCGCCCGGGCGGCGGGATTGACGGTCGCCCGCATCGGCGACTGGCATGACGTGGATACGCCCGAGGATGTGCAGGCGCTGGTGGATCGGCTGCGTTTCGCGCCGTCAACCGCGGCCCACACGGCCGCGATGTTGCGAACTATCGGATTGCTGTGAGCATCTGCTCGACCGTCTCGACCACGACCGTCGGCGTCATCGGCTTCTGCATGAACGCGGATGGCTGGGCGGGGGCGAGTTCGGGATCCGGCAGGTAGCCGGACATCAGAATCACCGGCAGCGTCGGCCGTTTCTCGCGCAGCTGCAGGGTGAGTTCCCGGCCGTTCACGTCTGGGAGCACGAAGTCCACGATCAGCAGGTCGATGGCGTCGGTGACCTGCAGCGCGGAGGTCGCGTCGCCGCATTGGATGACGGTGTGCCCCTTGCGTTCCAGAATGCGGGCCACCAGCTGCCGGATCGGCGGCTCGTCGTCAACAACCAGGATGGTGGCCATGGCCTGAGGATAACACCGTCACCTAGCCAGCGCCCGGCGTCCCGTCACACCCAATCCGACCGCCACCCAGGTGAGCACCCGGGCCTTCCGGACCAGGGCCATCGTGAGCCCCGTGGCACTTCCCAGGCCGATGAGATCGGCGAGCCCGGAGGCACTGACTTCGTCCACGCCGACGCGAAGGGGCACAAGGCGGAAGACGACGTTGATGATGCGGTTCAGGGTGTCGAACAGGAAGGCATTGAGCCACTGTGACGAGCCGGTGAGCAGATACAACGTCAGCCACGACTCCAGAACACTCAGCGCGTGAAACGCGATCTCACAGCCGATGACCGTGACGAGCCGCCAGGTGGATGTGCGAAGTCCGCGATACGTGATGCGTTCCAGCGCGCGAAGGCGTGCAACCACCCGGCCGAGCCAGCCGTCTTCCCGAAAGTGCACTCGTGTGGTGAGTCCCGGGCGTTTCCACGCGAGCAGCGTCGCGATGAGCAGCACCACGCCCATCAGCGCCAACGCGAGCCACGCGGCGTTGCGCCACGCGTCCGGCAGCACAAATGTCGCGAGCAAGGTGACGGTGCCGGCGACGATGACGATGGCGACTGAGACGCTGTAGAAGAAGTTTTCCGCCGTCAGCGCGCCCAGCGCTTCTTCGGCCGGCACGTACCGCGTGAGATACAGCGCCTTGGCCGGCTCGGAGACCAGCAGTGACAGGAACGAGAGGTTGCCGAGCGCGTCGCCGCCAATGGTGGCGGCGGTCACGCTCCGCAGGGGCACGGCGGGGCGCCCCGTCGGCGGAACAATAAGGGTCGTCCAGGCCAGTGACCGGACGAGATACCGCAGGAAGGAGATGGTCAGGATGGCGGCAAAGCCGAACGGTCCGACCGCGCGGAATCCGGCCCAGACGGTGTCGAGGCCGACGTCCTGCACCTGCCAGACGACCAGGGCCAGTCCCGCCAGTGCGATGAGGGCGGCAATCAGACTCGGGGACCTGGTCACGTCACACACTATAATCGGGTGATGCTTCCCGCCTCGTATGCCGTGCC
The DNA here is from genome assembly GCA_964559545.1 of uncultured Solibacteraceae bacterium. Lineage (GTDB taxonomy): Bacteria > Acidobacteriota > Vicinamibacteria > Vicinamibacterales > SCN-69-37 > SYFT01. The sequence goes on from CAZLJG010000190.1 coordinate 5,217, forward strand.
TGTGGCTGCGATCCTTGCCGTCAGTGGCGCGGTGGCCTGTTTTGCCGGTTTCCGGCTGTTCCGCATCGTGCTCGGCGTGTACGGGTTCATTCTTGGCGCCATGGTGACCTCGTCGGTCATGGGCACGAGCAATCCGTGGGCGCTGGTGCTGGCGGCGGCGGTGGGCGGGTTGTTGGGCGCGGGGTTGATGATCGCCGCGTATTTCATCGGGGTGGGTCTGATTGGCGCCGGGTTGGCGACGCTGGGCCTGCACCTGGCGTGGCGTGTGGTCGGCGGCGACCCGCCGACGGTGGTGATTGTGGTGTCGGCGGTGCTCGGCGCCCTTGGTGCGTTGTCCGTCTCGCGGCACGTGGTCATCATCGGCACGGCACTGGCCGGTTCCTGGACGCTCATCGTGGGTGTGCTGGCGCTTGGCGGCGATCGGTTCGGGATGTTGTCGGTGACGCCCGAAAATATCTGGGTGGTGTACGCGCTGGGCCCGTGGCCCGGCAGCTGGGGTGTGACCGGCACGTGGGTCGCCCTCGCCATCTGCGGCGCGGTGGTGCAGACGATGACCACCGGCAAGACTGGCAAACGCAAGAAGTAACGTAGCCGCCGGGCTTCAGCCCAGCGGAGTGGCAGTTGGAGCCGCCGGGCTTTAGCCCGGCGGAATTGAGGGGGACAGACATGGCAGAGTTTTCACGACAGGCGACCATCAACTGGGCGGGTTCGATCATGGAAGGCACGGGCTCGGTCAAGGGCCACTCGGGCGCGTTTGATCTGCCCGTCACCTTTCCGCGTCGCATCGGCGAGCCCGAGGGTTCGACGAGCCCCGAAGAGCTGATGGCGGCCGCGCACGCCGCGTGTTACGCGATGGCGCTCAACGCGACGGTGGGCAAAAAGGGTGGCGCGATTGCCAAGACGACGATCACCTGCAAGGTGACGGCGGACAAGGGCGATGCGGGCATCACGATCACGACCTCGGCGCTGTCGCTGACGGTTGAGGGCCTCACCGGTATCGACGCCGCGGCGTTCCCCGAAGTGGCCGAAGCCGCCAAGAACGGCTGCCCGGTCTCGAAGGCCTACGCCGGCTCGATGAAGATCACGCTCGACGTCACGGTTCGCTAGTTTGCACTCGGAGCCCAGGGGCTTTAGCCCCTGGGACACTTGCGTCGCTCGGAACCCGCGTTCTAGAATTGGGGTTCTGCTTGTTCCTCGGTAGCTCAACGGTAGAGCATCCGGCTGTTAACCGGAGGGTTGCTGGTTCGAATCCAGCCCGAGGAGCC
>CAZLJG010000191.1:0-2470 GCA_964559545.1 uncultured Solibacteraceae bacterium
ACCTTCATGGTCGCGAGACCGGGCCCAAGGCTCTTCACACTGGGGATGTCGAAGACCCATCCGAAGAGGACCGCGATGCCAACGACGGCCACGCCCCCTGCGGCACAACGCGCGAACGCATCGGAACGCCCCAGGGTGGATTGCAGTGGTGATACGGACATGAGTGCCTTGTGTCTAATACCCGTGCGTGAGATCGACGACGTTCTCGAGCGGTGTGCCGGCTTCAAAGCGCGCCCAGTTCTCAAGGAAGAAGTCGACAGCGGGCGTCCAATAGTCGCCATCACAGGCGCCTGTGTGCGGCGTGATGATCGTGCGTGGCGTGGACCAGAGCGGGCTGGACTCAGGCAAGGGCTCCGTGGCGAAGACGTCCAGACCCGCACCACCAATGCGCCCGGCCTGCAGCGCCTCGGCCAGTGCGGCTTCGTCAATCAGTGAGCCGCGCGCGACGTTGATCACCAACGCCGTGGATTTCAGCAGCGCGAGTGCTTCCGTGTCGAGTACCTGCCCTGTCTCTGCGGTGTGTGGCAACGCCAGCACGACGATGTCCACCTGCGGCAACCACTCACGCATCGCTGACAGCGGCACCACGCGATCAACACCTGGCGGTCGGGACAGCGTGGTGTCACGCCGGACGCCGATCACCCGCATGCCCATGCCACCGGCATATCGCGCGACATGGGTGCCAATCCCGCCAAGTCCGACCACCAGCACGGTCGTCGCGCGCAGCCGCGGGGTTGGGATCACGGCGAGTTCCTCCTGCGCCCACTCCCGCGTGCGCCGGCGTTCGTCGGCGAGCGGGAACTGCCGTCGGAGGCCGAGGATCAGTGCCATGGCATGTTCGGCGAGGATCTCGGCATGAAGGCCGCGGGCATTGGTCACCGGAATCCCACGGGCCGCCAGATCAGCGAGTGGCAGCCACCCCACGCCAACAGCCGTCGTGTGCACCCACCGGAGTCGGGAGGCGCCAGCCAGTGAGCTCGCCTGCATCCGTGGCGCCAACGCCACGTCGGCATCCACAATCGCCGCGCGAACCGCATCGTAGTCGCGGACATCAACGATATCGACATGCGGTAATGCCCGTCGGATGCGCTCCACCTGGGAGGGAGGCAGTGACCACATCGGGAGGTCATGGACATGAACGACGAGCTTCAACGACATCACAAATCCGGCAATGTGCAATCTATCATCGGGAGTAGAATCCCCCCATGTCCGACCAAAACCCTCGCCGTGGTTTCCTCAAGACCCTTGGTGGCCTCGCGGCCGCTGTCGCTGCCTGGCCGACGTTGCCCGCAGTGGCAGGTGCCCAGTCGTCCTCGCCTGCACGGCGAGCCGGCGCGCAGTATCGCGGCGATTTTGCCGCGCCGAAACTCGACAAGGTGCGTGTCGCGCTGATTGGCGTGGGCGCTCGGGGCTCCGGCCACACGACACAGTTGTCGGCCATCGAAGGCACCGAGGTGGTCGGCATCAGTGACCTGTACGAGGACCTGGCGCGTCGCGCGGAGAGCCGGGCGAAGGAAAAGGGCCACACCCCCAAGGTGTACTTCGGCGATCCCAACGGCTGGCGCACGATGCTGACCGAGACGAAGCCGGATGCGGTGTTCATCGCCACGCCGTGGGAATTGCACGCGCCGATGGGCATCGCGGCGATGCGCGGGGGCGCGCACGCCTTCATCGAAATTCCGATTGCCGTCACCCTGCAGGAAATGTGGGACCTGGTGGACACGTCCGAACAAACGGGCCGCCACTGCATGTTGATGGAGAACGTGTGTTACGGCCGCGAAGAGTTGTTGTATCTGAACATGGTGCGTCGCGGTCTGCTCGGCGAACTCCTCCATGCCGAAGCCGCATACATTCACGACCTGCGCGCGCAGATGAAAGAAGTGGATCGGGGCACCGGATCGTGGCGCACGTATCACTACGCGCGCCGCAACGGCAATCTCTATCCCTGCCACGGCCTCGGTCCGGTCGCGCAATATATGAGCATCGCGCGCGGAGACGACCAGTTCGGCCGCCTCTCGTCCTTCTCGTCTCCCGGCCGAGGACGCACGTTGTACGGCAAGGAGAACTTTGCCGCCGACCACAAGTGGAACAAACTCGATTTCAGCCGCGGCGGCGACATGAACACGTCGATCATCAAGACCGTGCAGGGCAAGACGATCATGGTGCAGTGGGATGAGACATCCCCGCGCCCTTACACGCGGCACAACCTGATTCAGGGCACCAAGGGCACCCTCGCCGGCTTCCCCAATCGCCTCTCGATCGAAGGCGTGAACCGCGCGCATCAGTGGGCGCAGGGCGAGGAATTCGCGAAGATCACCGCGGAGTACGAACATCCGCTCTGGAAGCGCGCGGGAGAGCTCGCCAAGACCATGGGTGGCCACGGCGGAATGGACTTCCTGATGCTGTACCGCATCATCGAATGCCTGCGCGGCGGACAGCCGCTCGACCAGAACGTCTACGAGGGGTGCGC
>CAZLJG010000191.1:2570-6448 GCA_964559545.1 uncultured Solibacteraceae bacterium
CTGGAGCCGCTGGAGGAGGAGCTGAACAACCTTGTCCGGTGGCTGAAACACACCGGGCGCCGAATGGTGGTCCTGTTCGAAGGTCGCGATACGGCCGGCAAGGGCGGAACGATCTCCGCGATTACCGGGCGTCTCAATCCCCGCCAGGTCCGCGTCGTCGCCCTCTCGAAGCCGACCGAACGCGAGAGTACGCAGTGGTATTTCCAGCGCTACGTCGAGCATCTGCCGGCCGCCGGCGAACTCGTGTTGTTTGACCGCAGCTGGTACAACCGGGCCGGCGTCGAAAAAGTGATGGGGTTCTGCAACGATGCGCAGTACGCCCGCTTCCTGAAGGACGTGCCACGGTTCGAGCAACTGTTGATCGATGACGGCATCATCCTGTTGAAATACTGGCTGGCGGTGGACCAGGAGGAGCAGGAATCACGGTTTGCCGAGCGCGCGGCGGATCCCCTGAAGCGATGGAAGCTCTCTCCCATTGATCTCGAAGCCCGACAGCACTACGAAGCGTACGGCCGGGCACGCGACGCCATGTTCTCGGCCACCCATACGAAGTCTGCCCCGTGGCACGTCGTGAACTTCAACAACCAGCGCGAGGGCCGCGTCCGCCTGATCCGCCACCTCCTCGATCAGGTGCCCGACACGCACATCGCGCCGGATCCGCTCACACTGCCGCCGCTCAAGGGCAAACCTGCGAAAGAGCGGCACCGGGTCATCAAGCCCGTAGAATGATCACGTGGCCAGGATCCTTGTTGTTGAAGACAGCCCCGACATCGCCGAGTTGATCGAGCACTACCTGAAGGGCGCCGGACACACAGTGACCGTGCTCGGCAACGGCAGCGAAGGCCTCCGACAGGCCCGACATACACCGCCGGACGCCGTGATTCTCGACCTGATGCTGCCCGGCATGGACGGCCTGCACGTCTGCCAGGCGCTGCGCGGCGAGGCGTCCACGTCGGCCATCCCGATCATCATGCTCACGGCACGAGGCGAAGAGGCGGACCGTGTGCGCGGCCTTGAACTGGGGGCCGACGACTACCTCACCAAGCCGTTCAGTCCGAAGGAACTGGTCGCCCGCGTGGGAGCGCTCCTGCGACGCGTGCAGCGCCCCGTGGCCACCGCAAAGCTCCTGAGCTACGGCCCGCTCGCTATCGATCTCGACCGGCATCTGGTGACGCTCGGCAGTGAGGAAATCAAGCTCACCGCCAAGGAGTTCCTGCTGCTGCAATACCTCATTGAGCACCGGGGGCGCGTGCTCTCACGCGACCTGCTGCTGACCGACGTGTGGAGCTACCAGTACACCGGTGGCACCCGCACCGTGGATGTCCACATTCGGCGTCTGCGCGAAAAGGTGCCGTACCTCGGCAACGCAATCGCCACCATCAAACAGTTCGGCTACAAACTGGAAGACCCCGCCCCGGCGCCGTGACGTTCCGCACCCGCACGTTCGTCGCCCTTCTGATCGCATGCGCGCTGGCGCTGGCAGCCTCCACCGCGCTGGTCACCACATCCCTGCGGCAATCGATGACCGCAGACATCGAGGCGTCACTCCTGCGGCAGGTCCGCCTGATGGCTCCCCTTGTCGCCGCGTGGCCCGACGTCGGCGCTGCCGATCGCGAGGCCGCCGCGCTCTCGACACTGGTCTCGGCCCGCGTCACCCTCCTGCTCGAAGACGGCACCGTCGTGGGTGACTCCAGCGTGGACGACGCGCGGTTGTCCTCGGTGGAGAATCACCTCGGGCGCGAAGAAGTGCAGGCGGCGCTCGCCACCGGCACCGGCGTGGCCATCCGCCGCAGTTCCACGACCGGCTCGCAGACGATGTACGCCGCCGCACGCGTGGCGGAGGGGCCGATCCGGATTGTGCGGCTCGGACTCCCGTTGACCGGTGTGGACGCGCAGATTGCCGAAGCGCGCAGGTTCGTCTGGATGGGACTGGGCGTCGGGCTGGTCGCCGCGCTGCTGCTCACCTGGGCCACATCGGCGTATTTGAGCCGGCGCGTGCAGGCCATCGCCGCCGTCGCAAGCCAGTATCGCGCCGGTAATTTCTCCACGCCGGTCCGCGACTTTGGTCAGGATGAAATCGGCGCCGTCGCCCGCGTGCTCGACGAGACGGCGCGCGACCTCGGCACACGACTCGAGGACGTGGCGCGTGAACGGGCGCACATGGACGCCATCCTGCAAGGCATGGTCGAGGGCGCGCTGCTGGTGAATGCGCAGGGACGCCTGGTGGTGTCGAACCCCGCCGTGCGGGCGATGCTCAGGCTCACGGGTGACCCGCGCGGCCTGCACATCCTCGAGGTGGTCCGGCACCCCGACATTTCGGCCCAGCTCACGGCCGCGCTGACGGGCCAGACGCCGTCGCCCATCGAGGTGCAACTCGACCGCGACTCGCGCCGGTCCTTCATCGCCCGCGTGGTCCCTGTGGAAACCGCGCGGGGCGGCGGTGCCGTCCTGGTGTTGCACGATGTCACCGAGTTGCGCCGAGCGGACCAGGTCCGTCGCGACTTCGTCGCGAACGTGTCGCATGAGCTGCGTACGCCGCTGACGGCGATTCGCGGCTACGTGGAAGCGCTCACCGACGGGCCGTCCGACGATGCGCAGACGCGGCGATTTCTCGGCATCATTGCGCGCCACGCGTCGCGCATGGAGCGCCTGGTGAACGACCTCCTGCGCCTCGCGCGGCTCGACGCCAAGCAGGAACAGATCCAGCGGGCGCTGGTCCAACTCCCCGCGTTGCTCGACCAGGTGTGCGGCGACATGGAAGCGGCCACCACCGCGCGAAACATCACCGTCCAGGTCGAGGTCGCTCCCGACGCCGCCGCGTGTTCTGCGGATCCGGCGAAACTCCACGACGTGTTCCGCAACCTCCTCGAAAACGCGGTGAACTACAGTCCCGACGGGGCCCGCATCGACATCACCGTCACACGAGTCACCAACACCGTGGTCGTCGCAGTCCACGATCGTGGCCCCGGGATTCCGGACTCGGACCTGTCGCGGATTTTCGAACGGTTTTATCGCGTGGACCGATCCCGTACGCGTGATCCGCGAGACCCCGGTGGCACCGGGCTGGGCTTGTCGATTGTGCGGCACTTGGTCGAACTACACGGCGGCACGGTGTCGGCCCGCAATCGCGAGGGCGGCGGCGCGTCGGTCTCTGTCGTCCTGCCGGACCACCCGGCCTCGAGTTGACGGCCTGACATGTTCAGCACGTACTTTGCGCTGACCGCCGCACTGGTCATCACGCCCGGCGCAACGACGGCCGTCGTCGTTCGCAACGCGTTGGAGGGAGGCTGGCGCAGCGGTGTGTGGGCCGCGGTGGGCGCCGCGGTGGGCAACAGCACTCATGCCGCGGTCGCGGGCCTTGGCCTCGCGGTGCTGCTGACCCGGTCCCCACGTGTGTTTGCCGTCGTCCAAGTCGCGGGAGGCCTCTATCTGGCGTGGCTCGCGATCCAGAGCCTTCGACGGGTCATCGGCCACCGCGCGCTTCCGGCCTCAGGCGCGATTCTCGCCTCGGTCGACCCGCGTCGCGCCCATCACGCGTGGCGCGAGGGCGTCTCAGTCAACCTGCTGAATCCGTCCATCGCGACGTTTTACCTCGCGGTGGTGCCGTCGTTTGTCCCGGCCTCAGCGGGCACCGGCTACTACGTCGGGCTGGCGGCCACACACGTCAGCCTGGCGTTTGTGGTGCACACGGCGTGGGCGGTGTTACTAGACCGACTGCGCCATGTCCTGGCGAGCCCACGGGCGCGCGTCATTCTGGAAGGCATCACAGCGGTGACGCTCGGGTTGCTCGCCGCCCGGGTGATTCTGAAGGGTCTGGGGTACGGAGCAGCCGGACTTTAGTCCGGCTGTACCGCCGGGCTGAAGCCCGGCGGCTCCGA
>CAZLJG010000192.1:0-6357 GCA_964559545.1 uncultured Solibacteraceae bacterium
ACGGACTTGGGACTGACACGGTCCGGGGTCCAGGGTCCAGGGTTCGGGTCCACGGGGGCCGATGGTCCAAGGTCCGGGAATCACAAGTGCGGCCTCCGGGGGGAACCTCGGAGGCCGTTTCTTTTTGGCGTCCTTATCCGATGGCGCCGGACCTCGGACCCTTGGTCCCGCGGACCCGAACCTTGGACCCTGGACCCTGGACCACTAAACTGTCCCCCGTGTCCCGCCTGTTCGTCGTGTCCTCGTTGCTGTTCGGCACGCTCGCGTGCGGAGGTGGCGGCGCAGTCCCCGGTCGAGTCACATTCAACGAGCACGTGGCGCCGATCCTCTATGAGAACTGCGCGTCGTGTCATCGGCCGGGCGAAGTCGCGCCGTTTCCTTTGTTGTCGTACGAAGACGCGAAGGCGCATGCGGCGGAGATCGGGCGCGAGACGCTGGCGCGGCAGATGCCGCCCTGGTTGCCGGAGCCGGGCGAGTTTCCGCTTGTCGGCGTTCGACGCCTGAGTGATGCGCAGATCGAAACCATCCAGCGCTGGGTGAAGCAGGGGATGGCCGAAGGGGACGCTGCGGCTCGGCCGACACCGCCATCGTTCCCAGGCGGGTGGCAGCTCGGCACACCGGATGTGATTGCGACCACCGCCACGCCCTTTGTGCTGAAGCCCCAGCCGAACGATGTCTATCGCAATCTGGTGTTGCGCACGACGGTGCCGGCAGCGCGGTTTATCCGCGCGGTTGAGTTCAAGACCAACGGCGCGCCCATTCATCACGCGGTGATCCGGGTTGACCCGACCTCCGCATCACGCCGCCGCGATGGGAATGACGGGCAAGCGGGATTTGAGGGCATGTCGTGGAACCTCGTCGATCCTGATGGGCAATTTCTTGGATGGGCGCCTGGGCGCGGCGTGATTGAATCGCCGGCCGGCATGGCGTGGCGCCTCGACCCGGGTATGGACCTTGTCGTTGAAGTCCATGTGATTCCTGGGAGCGTGGCCGCATCCATTGCGCCGACGGTCGGTCTCTATTTCGCGGACGCCGCTCCAACGCGCACCCCGGTCACGGTCAAGATGGGCTCGAAGCTCATCGACATTCCTCCAGGGCAGACCGGCTACTTGGTGACCGACACCTGGGAAGCTCCCTTCGACCTCACCCTCATGGGCGTGTATCCCCATGCACATTTCCTCGGCAAGGACATGCATGTGGGCGCGACGTTCCCTGACGGTTCGGTGAAGACGCTGTTGCGGATTCCCCGATGGGACTTCCACTGGCAGCAGGACTACCGCTTCGTGACACCTGTCACCCTGCCGCGCGGCACGCGGCTGACGATGCGGTACACGTTTGATAATCCGACGTCAGCGCGCGTGCAGGCGGGGCCGAAGTCCACAGACGAAATGGCTGAACTCGGACTCCAGTTTCTGACGTCGTCTCCTGCCGAGAGCGCGAGCCTGCTGCAGATGTTTGTGGAGCGCGAGTATCGCGCGAACGTGGAGATGGCGGAACACCGGGTGAAGAACGACCCCGAGAACGCGGAGAATCGCGCGTTTCTCGGTGGAAGTCTGGTGCAGGCGGAGCGGTTCGGCGAAGCGATTCCACATCTTGAGGCGGCCGTGCGGATTGGCGACACCACCGCGGCGACACAGAGTGACCTGGGAGCGGCGTTGATGGCGTTGGGCCGGGCGGAGGCTGCTGTCGGACACTTCAGGCGCGCTGCCGCACTGGCGGCCACCGACGAGGTCATGCAGTTCAACCTCGGGACGGCGCTGGCGTCGTTGTCGCGTGCGGCCGAGGCTGAGGCGGCGTTTCGACGGGCCCTGGCGCTCAATCCCGATTACGTCGATGCCCACGTGAATCTCGGTGTGTCGCTCATCGGCAGACGCCGCATGGACGAAGCACTCGGGCACTTCCGGCGCGCGGCCGACCTGCGTCCGGATTCCGTAAGTATGCAGAGCAACCTGGGTGGGGCGCTGATGGCGGCTGGTCGGCACCGCGAGGCCCTCGTGGCGGTGCGCCGCGCGCTCGCGTTGGATCCCACGTACGCGCCCGCTCTCGACAATCTGCGTCGTCTTGAGGCGATGGGGATTCGGTGACACACCGGCTTCTGCAGATCACGCTGCTCGGAGTATTTGTGCTCTCGGGCTTTTCCGCACTGCTGTATCAGATGGCGTGGCAGCGTGCGCTGATGACCGTCTACGGCAGCCACATGGAATCAGTGGCCATGGTGTCGTCGGCGTTTCTCACCGGCCTTGGACTCGGCAGTCTGCTGGGCGGCTACCTGTCGAGTCGTCCGCGTTTTCCGCTGGTGCTGGGCTTTGCGATCGCAGAACTCGGGGTCGCGGTGTACGGCATCTCCTCACTCCATCTGTTTGATGTGGTTGGCTCGGCGACAGCCGTGGGCAGTTCCAACTGGCTCATCGGGCTGATGGCGTTTGCGCTCATCTTTGTCCCGACCCTGTTGATGGGCGCGACGTTGCCGTTGCTCGTCGAGTATTTCGTGCGCGAGACCGGTCGCGTTGGCGCGTCGGTCAGTCTCCTTTATGGCGTCAACACGATTGGTGGTGCGATCGGCGCGGTTGTCGCAGTGATGGCTGTGCTTGGCACGTTCGGGTTGCAGGGCAGTGTGACGGTGGCCGCGAGTCTGAATCTGGCAGTCGTTGTGATCATCAGCCTTGGTGCCTGGCGGGCGCGTAGCGGAGCGGTGTCATGACGTTGCTGAAGTTTCGCACGGCACTGTTGTGGTCCGCGGCGTCAGGGGCGCTGGCGTTGACGTGGGAGCTCTGTTGGGCACGGCTGATGAACTACGCGTCATCGGGGCAGGCCGAGGCGTTTGGCTTGATGCTCGGCTTCTACCTGTTGGGCCTCGCGATCGGATCGTGGGGCAGCACGCGGTGGTTTGGCGGCCTTGAGGCGCCCGACGCGCTGGCGCGTGTGGCGCGTGTAGTGGTGGCGGCGAACGTCATCGCCTTCCTCACCGCGCCGTTGGCGGCCTGGTTGTACACCGCCGTGCCCGCGAGTGTGTTCGTGGTGCGGTTCCTCACGATGGTGCCGGTCGCGGTCAGTGGCGTGTTGTTCGGCGTCGTATTTCCGCTCCTGTGCCATTGGGCGGTGGCGTCCGGCAGGTTCAGCGGCCGCGACGTGTCCTACCTCTACGTCGCCAACATCATCGGGGCTGGCACAGGCAGCCTGGTCACGGGATTCCTGTTGTTTGACTACCTGGGCCTCGCGACGCTGACGGTCGTCGTGCTCGTGGTGGGGCATCTCTGGGCAGAGTGGCTCGCCGGTGGGCGACTACCGGCGATGTGGCGGCTCTTGCCGCTGGCCGTCGCGCTCGCGTCGCCCCTGCTCACTGCGGATCTGTATGAACGCCTCTATTACAAACAGTCGTGGACGCCGGAGCAGTCGTTTCCACTGTTGCTTGAGAGCCGGCACGGCGTGATCGCCGTGACCCCCGGCGGCACCCTGATCGGCAACGGCGTGTACGACAGCGTGATTCACGATGGCGTCAACCCGACACTTGATCACGTGCGGCCGTACTGGCTTGGGGCTCTGCATGCGGCGCCCAGGGACATTCTCGTGATTGGGCTCGCGTCCGGCACATGGACACATGTGATGGCGAATCACCCTGCGGTCGAGACGATGACGGCCGTAGAGATCAGCGGGGGATACCTCGATCTTGTGGCAGCGCGTCCAGAGGTCTCATCGCTCCTGCGTGACCCCCGGGTGACGTTGGACGTGGACGATGGGCGGCGCTGGCTCAGGAATCATCCGGAGCGGCAGTTCGACGTGATCATGTGGAATACCTACCACTGGCGCGAGATGTCCACCGGGATTCTGTCCATTGAGTTTCTCGAACTCGTGAAGACGCGACTCAAACCCGGCGGCATTGCCCTGTGGAACACCACCGGGTCAGGCCGCGTGGTGGCGACCGGCCTGCAGGCGTTTCCGCACATGCTGAAGTTCGGCGGCTTCGTCATTGGCAGCATGACGCCGATTGATTTGGACTGGGATCGGTGGGCCGCAGTGCTCGCCAACTATCGCATCGACGGCCGGCCGGCCTTTGATCAGTCCACGCCGGAGGGGACGACTGCGCTCCGGGAGGCGCTCGCGCTGCGTGATCGCCAGGGCCTCGGCTTCAGTCCGTACTACTGGCTCGACCACGACCAGTTGAAAGCCGCGCACAGTCACGAGCCCATCATCACGGACGACAATCTGGGGCGTGAATATCGGCGTTGGCAGGATCGGTTTCGTCGATGAGGGGGGCCGGGCTGATCAGCGCCCGGCCATCTGCCATTCACGGATGGCATCGATCGGCCACACGAGCATGATGATGTTCAGGGTGAGGTTGTCGCGGATCAGCAGCAACATCAGGAGTTCGGCCACCACCACCGCGCCAACGCTGACAAGCACCCGCAGGCGCCATGCCATCAGAAACCCGATGCCGGCCATGACAATGTCGCTGACGGAGTTGAGAATACTGTCGCCGACGTACCCCTGCGCGATGGTGACGGCCCGGTAGCGATCGATGATCATCGGGGAGTTTTCGAGCACTTCCCAAATCGCTTCAAGCGCGACCGCCAGCACAAGGCGCGTGTAGACCGGCTGCCTGGGCACGACGAGCACGAGCAGGGCATAAAACAGAAACCCGTGCACGATGTGCGAGACCGTGTACGGATCGAGCACCCGTTGTGATTGGTGTGCGCTCCAGATGTCGGGTTCCACCCACGCGAACGTGCCGTCCGGGGCCAACGGCACGCGCCCCATCCACCATTCGACCGCGATGGTGACCGCGACGATGGCGAGGATGGCGAGGCCGTGGCGTCGGGTCACGACAGGAGCGCGCGTCGATATTCGCGATTGAGGGTGGCGATGTTCTTGAGCGAGATGCCTTTCGGGCAGACCGCTTCACATTCGCCTTCGTTGGAGCACCCGCCGAAGCCGTTTTCGTCCATCGCATCCACCATGGCCACCACGCGGGTCTTCGCTTCAACCTGGCCCTGGGGCAGGAGCGCGAGGTGCGTGACCTTGGCGGACGTGAACAGTGCTGCCGACGCGTTCTTGCACGCGGCGACACAGGCGCCGCAGCCGATGCACGTCGCCGATTCAAACGCCTCGTCGGACACGGTCTTGGGAATGAGAATCGCGTTGGCGTCCTGCGCACCACCCGTGTTCACCGACGTGTAGCCGCCGGCCTGGATGATGCGATCAAACGCCGAGCGGTCCACGACGAGGTCCTTGATGAGCGGGAACGCCTTGGCGCGCCACGGCTCAATGACGATCGTGTCGCCGTCCTTGTAGCGGCGCATGTGGAGCTGGCACACGGTGGTGCAGGAATCCGGACCATGCGGGCGTCCGTCCACCATCACGCCACACGTGCCACAGATGCCTTCGCGGCAGTCGGAGTCGAAGGCGATCGGTTCTTCGCCCTTCGCGATGAGCGTCTCGTTGACCGAGTCGAGCATCTCGAGGAAGGACATGTCCGGAGACACATGGTCGGCGGTGTAGTCCACAAGCCGGCCCTGAGCCGTCGGGCCCGACTGGCGCCACACTTTCAGATGCACCTTCATTACTTGTAGCTCCGTTGCGAGGGCTTCACGTGCTCGAATGTCAGCGGTTCCTTGTGCAGCGTCGGCGCCGTGCCCACGCCCTGGTATTCCCACGCGGCCGCATACGAGAAGTTCTCGTCGTCGCGTTTCGCTTCGCCGTCGGGCGTCTGGCTTTCCTCGCGGAAGTGTCCGCCGCAGGACTCCGTGCGGTGCAGCGCGTCGAGCGCGAGCAGTTCGCCGAATTCGAGGTAGTCGGCGACACGGCCGGCGTATTCGAGATTCTTGTTCAGGTTGTTGGCGTCGCCGGGCACCGAGACGTTCTGCCAGAACTCCTCGCGCAACTGCGGGATCCGCGCGAGCGCGCGCTTGAGCCCTGCATCTGTGCGCGACATGCCGACTTCATCCCACAGCAGGCGCCCGAGTTCCCGATGCAACTGCCGCGGTGTCTTGGAGCCCTTCACCGTCAGCATGCGCGTGATGCGGTCCTGCACGGAAGCTTCGGCTTCCTTGAACGCGTCGTGATCGGTTGTGACTTTTTCGACCGGTGTGGACGCGATGTAGTGGGCGAGGGTGTACGGAATGACGAAGTAGCCGTCGGCGAGCCCCTGCATCAACGCCGACGCGCCAAGGCGGTTCGCGCCGTGATCCGAGAAGTTCGCCTCACCCAGCACGTGCAGGCCGGGGATCGTGGACATCAGGTTGTAGTCCACCCACAGGCCACCCATCGTGTAATGGATCGCCGGATACATCCGCATCGGTTCCTTGTACGGATTTTCGTCGGTGATCTTCCGGTACATGTCGAAGAGGTTGCCGTAGCGGC
>CAZLJG010000193.1:0-6353 GCA_964559545.1 uncultured Solibacteraceae bacterium
AATCTTCCGGTCAGCTGGTCGAAGACCGAAAACGTCGAGTGGGTTGCTGATGTGCCGGGAGTCGGCTGGTCCTCACCGGTGGTGTGGGGAAATCGCGTCTTCCTGACCGCCGCGACCAGTGACAAGCCGATGAAGCCACCGTCACAAGGGGTGGACTTCAGCAACGAATACCTCGCGGAGCTACGGAAGCAGGGGCTCTCCGCGGCAGAGGCCAACAAGAAGCTCTACGAGCGCGATCGCGAGATGCCTGACGAGATCGTCATCAGTCTCATGCTGTATTGCTACGACCTCGGCACCGGCAAACAGCTGTGGGCACGTGAGATGTACAAGGGCCGTCCAGGTGGCGGACGACACAGCAAAAACAGCTTCGCGTCCGAAACGCCGACGACCGACGGCGAGCGCGTGTACGTGTACCTCACTGACTACGGGCTCTTCGCGTACGACTTCTCCGGAAAGTCCGTGTGGACGACGCCGCTCAAGGCACACGCGACCACTCGTGACTGGGGCACCGGCGCCTCAGCGGCGCTGCACAAGGACCGCCTGTTTGTCCTGAACGACAACGAGCAGCAGAGCTTCGTCGCGGCGTTTGATACACGCACCGGCAAGGAGCTCTGGCGCACACCCCGCACGGTGCAGCCAGCGCGCAAGTCGGGATGGTCCACACCGTTTGTGTGGGAACACAACGCACGTACGGAGCTTGTCACGCTCGGGCCGGGCGTCACCATCAGCTACAGCCTGGATGGAGTCGAGCTCTGGCGCATGAACCGCATGGGCGGTTACGCCATCCAGAGTCCGTTTGCGTGGAACGACGTTCTTTATGTCACGTCAGGCGCCGGTGGCGACGACAACAGGCCGATCGTTGCGATCCGTGCGGGCGGGTCCGGCGACATCACGCCGCCCGCGACAGAGACCAGCAACGAACACGTCGCATGGTACGACCGGGCGGCGGGTGGCACGTACCTGCCGACGCCGGTCATTTACAAGAATGCGCTGTTCGTCCTGAACGACAAAGGCATCTTCTCGCGCCGCAGCCCTGAGACGGGTGAGCGCATCTATCAGTCGCGGGTGGCGCCGGGGGCCGCCGCGTTCACGGCCTCGCCGTGGGCCTACAACGGGCACGTCTTCGTCCTGAGCGAAGAAGGCGACACGTACGTGATCGACGCCTCCGAAGGGAGCAGCGAGTACCGCCTCGTGCGCACGAATTCACTCGACGACTTCTCCATGGCCACGCCGGCGATCGTCGGCGACAGGCTGCTGATCAGAACCCAGCATCACCTGTACTCGATCCGCAATCGCAAGTAGCGGGCCTACTCGTCCCTCAACGCCAGCAGCGGGTTGATCCGCGATGCCCGGCGCGCCGGCAGGTAACTGGCCAGCAGCGCGACGCCGATCAGCACCAGCGACACCGAGACGTACACGATCGGCTCGGTCGGCTGCACCTCGTAGAGCAGGCTCGACATGGAACTGCTCAGCGCCCAGGCCCCAACCAGGCCCAGCACCACGCCGATGCCGCCCTTCCAGAGTCCCTGTTTGAGGATGAGTGCGGAAATCTGGCCGCGCGAGGCACCGATGGCGCTGCGCACGCCGATTTCGCGTGTGCGCTGCGACACGTCATACGCCAGCACGCCGTAGATGCCGAGCGCCGAGAGAAACAGCGCCAGCACGGCAAACGTCCCGAGCAGCAGCATCACCGCGCGACGGTTGTCGAATGACGCGCCCACCGCATCTTCCAGCGTGCCGACCTCAAACAGCGGCAGCTTGGGATCGATGGCGCGCACACTATTGCGCAGCGCGGCCACTACATCCGCCATCGGCCGGTCCGCCTTCATGAACATCGTCAGTCCACCAGGCGCCCCGGCCTGCAGCAACTGATAGATGATCGGGTTGCCGCTCTTTTCCTCAACACCGTTGTGCGGCACGTCCTTGACGACGCCGATGATGACGGGCCAGTCGTCAGGATTCTCCGGCCGGCCACCAAACGCGAAGCGGCCGCCGATCGCCGACCGGCCAGGGAAAAACTTGCGCGCGAAGCTTTCATCAACCACAAACTGCGGTCGCTCGGACGCGACATCGGACTCTTCATAAAAGCGGCCTTCCACGAGAGTAAGGCCGAGTGTCTCTTTGTAGCCGGGCGTGACGATGACCCGGAACGCGCCTGGCTGCGGCGAACCAGGTGGCAGCGTGTCGGTTTCCAGTGTGAACGCATTGATCGGCAGCCCGCCCTGGAACGGCGTGGTGAACGACAACGCCACTGATGTCACGCCCGGAATCTCGCGCATGGCCTGCATCAGACGTTCGCGGATCTTGAAACCAGCCTCCGGGTTGGCACGGTGCTCGCGCGTCAGTGCGATGCGTGCGGTCACGACGTTCTCCGCATTCAAGCCCGTGTCCACCTTCATGGCCTGCGCGAAGCTGCGAATGAGGAGGCCCGCGCCGGTCAGCAGCATCAACGCCACCGCCACCTGCGCGATGACCAGCACGCCGCTCATCGCCCGAACCCCGCGGCTCGACGACGCGCTGCGGGAACTGCTCTGGATGACCTGCGCGAGGTTGATGCGCATCATGTTGATCATTGGAATCAACCCGATGAGCACGCCCACCACGAGCGTGAGGACGACAGCAAAGCCCAGCACACGCAGATCGAGGGTGGCCGGCAGCGACTGCGGCAACATGTCGGTCAGGTACGAGTTGGTGACCTTCAGTGCGCCCCACGCCACGCCCATGCCCAGAAGTGCACCCATCGATGTGAGCAGGAGGCTTTCAGTGAGGAACTGTCGCGCAATGGCCGACCGCGCGGCGCCAAGGGCAGACCGTACGGCCATTTCGGATTGGCGGGCGTTGGAGCGCACGAGCAGCAGATTGGCGACGTTGACACACCCGATGAGCAGCACAAACGCCACGCCACCCTGCAGCATCAACAACGTCGCGCGCACGGGCTGCACACGCTGTTCCTGCACGCCACCGACGTTCATCGTCATACCCGAGCGCTCGACGAACTGCTTCAGTGGGGCCGGGCCACCGTCGACGTAGCGCTGTTCCATCACCTTGGCTTCGGCATCGGCGTGGCCGATGGCGACGCCTGGCTTGAGCCGTCCGAACAGCTGCGTGCCCACGCCATACCGGCCCTGTGGGTTCTCAGCGGCCGGTGGCCACGCGGCGGGCGCGACAAACTTGATGCGCGCGTCAAACGCTTCGAACACCCGCGGTGCGACGCCGATGATCTTGAAGGTCTCGTCATCGATTCGAATTTCAGTGCCCAGCACATCCGGCCGCTCGCCGTACTGCTGCTCCCAGTAGGACTGCGTGATCACCACGACTTTCTCGTTGCCGAGCCGGTTGTTGTCCTTGGTGAAGAAGGTGCCGATGACCGGCTGAATGCGGAGGATCTCGAAGA
Source organism: uncultured Solibacteraceae bacterium (assembly GCA_964559545.1). GTDB lineage: Bacteria > Acidobacteriota > Vicinamibacteria > Vicinamibacterales > SCN-69-37 > SYFT01. The sequence goes on from CAZLJG010000193.1 coordinate 3,395, forward strand.
TCTCGGCAGTCGCGCGGGCGCCGGGGATGCGCGCGACCGAGTCGTTTTCGCCCACCAGGCTGAAGCCGAAGCCCCAGAGAGCGAGCTTCTCGTAGGAGGTCGCGTTGGTGGAGTAGTCCAGATAAAACGGGACGTTGGCCGGCATCCGATCCAGGCCAGCCTTCGTCGCCGACGTGTACAGCTCAACAATCTGTTCCGGGTCCTGATACGGCAGCGGCTTCAGCATCAGCGAATAGACCGACGAGAAGATCGCCGTGGTGGCTCCGATACACAGTGCCAGGGTGATCAGCGTGGTGGCCGTGATGCGCTTGGCCTTCCAGAGCAGGCGGAATGACTGTCGAATGTCTGTGAACATCGTGCTGTTCCGGACGGATATCGGACAGCCCTGGTTCCGCCGATGTCAGCCGTCGTGCCGCAGCGCCTCCACGGGGGAAATCCGGAGTGCTCTGAGGGTCGGGCCCGCGCATGATGCGAGGGCAATGGCCACGAGAATCCCAATTCCGGGCAGTAGGGACAACACGATCGCCAGCCGCGGCGACCCTGTGGGGTTGGCATCGGTCAGGAGTTCGAAGAGCACCGTGCTGGTGATCAACATGCCGAGCAGGACGCCGATGGCGATCTGCATGAACGCGCGGCGGGCCACCTGCATCACGACCTGCGTGCGGTCGGCGCCCAGCGCAATGCGCACGCCGATCTCCCGCGTGCGTTGCGCCACGGTGAACGACATGATCGCGTAGATGGCAGACACCGCCATGGTCAGCAACACGCCGACAAGCACAAGCCCGCCGGCCACGGCGGCCGCCATGACATACCAGTCGCCCTCATAGACCTCGTTGAGTGGGGCGAAGGAGGAGACGACCGCCTGCGGATCGACGTCCCACGCAATCTCCCGGAGCCTGGGCACAAACGACAGCGGATTGGCGCCCACGTCCACAGCGATATGCATTCGATCGTGTGTGCCCGGTCGGAGCGGTCGATAGATACCGGTGTCGAAGTCCGCGTTGACCGATCGCATGCCGAGGTGGCCGACAACACCCACAATTTCAAGCCACGGGCCCGGTTCCGCGGCCTCACTCGACGAGAGGAACCGCACACGCTGCCCGATCGGACTTGCGCCACCAAGTACGTTGGCCACGAACGACGTGTTGACGATGGCCGTGTTCGCCGACGGCAGCAGGTCCGCACTCGTGAATCCGCGGCCCGCCAGCATCGGCTGCCGGAGTTCAGTGAAGAAGTTCGGATCGACCTCAGCCCAGCGGGCTCGGGTGTCCAGTGCCGTACCTTCTGCCAGTTCGATACGTGTGGATGGGTGTTCCATTCGCGGCAGCACCGTGGCCACAGCAACGCCCCGGACCCCAGGCTCGGCCTTCAACCGATCCACCAGCACGTCCCGGGTGTCCACGCGCGTGGACTGCTGCAGCGTGAACGACAAGTAGTGCCCAGCCGTAATGCCGTCGGATCCCTCGTTAGCGGTCGTTTGCTCGATCTGCCGACCGATCGCCGTCGCGAGTCCGATCACGGCGACCGCCACGGCGACGTCTGCGACGATCAGTACGCTCGACAGTCCACCAAACCGCACGCCCGACTTGCCGGCCCTCGTCTTCTGCATCGTCTGATGCACCGACCGATTGGTGGTGCGCCACACGGGAATGACACCGGCGATGCCCGAGGCCACCACACCCGTCAGGAGTCCGCCGATCACAATGGGCATCGTGACGCCGGTGTTGATCCAGTACGGCAACGTCACACCGGCCATCGCCAGTCCACGCTCCGGCACCCAGTGCAGCAACCAGAGCCCGACGCCTGTGGCGAGCATGACCAGCACAAACGACTCGGTGAAGACCTGCGTGAGAATGCGGGACCGGCTCGCGCCGAGCGCCGTGCGTACCGCGAACTCGGAGGTGCGCGCCGCCGTGCGCGCGAAGATGAGTAAGCCGACGTTCAGGCACGCGATGAGCAACGGCACGATCGTCAGCAGTTGCGCGAATTGGAAGTCTGTTGTCGCGCGGAATCCGCCCTTGGGGAAGTTGAACATCAGGAACGACGTCGGCACGACTTCGGGCACCAGGCGTTCCCCGGGTTCGAGTCGCACGCCGGCCATGGCCACGGTCGTAAACTCCGCCTGCGCTGCGTCGGGAGACACGCCGTCACGCAGGTGGCCGATGATCCGGAGGCTCCTGGCACCTTCACGCGCCGGTGTGAGCTGATCCCGCAGTGGCAGCCACAGTTGTTGACGCGTAGGGAAGTAGAAGCCCTCCGGCATGACGCCGACGATGCGGTGGGGAGTGCCGCTGATGCGGAGGTGGGCGCTGGTGACGTCGACGCGTCCGCCAAACGTGGAGCGCCACAGTTCGTGCCCGATGACTACGACCGCCTCGGCGCCGGGCACTTCGTCGGTGGGTTCGAGGGTGCGGCCCACAGCGGGAGCCGTCCCGAGCATTGGGAAAATCGTGGCGCTGACTTCTGCGCCCTGCATCGCATCCACGTTGTTGTTGAGTTCGACGTTGAAGCTGGCCTGACGTACGCCGGCGAGCTGGTCAAAACTTGTCAGCGCCGGGCGCCACCGTGCGAGGTCATTGATGTTCGTGGTGCCGTTGACCACACGCAGGAGCTGAAGACGGCCATCAGGATCTTCGGGAAGTGTGGATTCCACCGCGAGCGCCATATGCATCGGCGCCAGCGTGACGGGCAGCGCGACCGCCAACGCAAACAAGGCCACGATCGTGAGGGTCGGGTGCTTCACGAGCATCCGGAGCCCGAGTCGCACATCAATCCAGGACAGGCGGAATGACGACTGCGCGAATCGTCCGCGGAGCACCTGAAGTGCTGAGAGCAGTGTGTTGACGAGATACCGTGCGGTGGCTGCGGCGTGGCTCATGCCGCGCGCCAATTCGCGCTCAAACGCATCATCCAGATCGACGAGGACGTACGGTGCTTCGGGGCCGCGACTCAGGAGTGC
>CAZLJG010000194.1:0-304 GCA_964559545.1 uncultured Solibacteraceae bacterium
GTATGCTGCGGCCATGGACGTGCTCAGTGCTCCCACTGAGATCTGGACCATGGTCGGGCGCCTCGCGCTGGCCACCCTCCTTGGTGCGCTCGTTGGTATCAACCGCGAGATTTCGAAGAAGCCGGCTGGACTGCGCACCCATGCGCTGGTGTCACTCGCGGCCGCGCTCGCCACGGTTGTCGGCATGATGCTGACCACCGGGGCGGCGGGAGACCCGTCGGCCCCCGCCCGCATCATCCAGGGCATTGTCGCCGGCGTCGGCTTCATCGGCGGCGGCGTAATCATGTTCCGCGAGGACATCCAC
>CAZLJG010000194.1:314-6317 GCA_964559545.1 uncultured Solibacteraceae bacterium
AGCGGTTTGTGGCGCGCCGCACTGGCCGCCGTCGTGCTCGCGCTGCTGGTGCTCACCGTCGGACGCCGCATTGATCAGGCCCTGCATCGGCAACACGACTGATACGCCGGGTTTTCAACACTCCGGGCGGAAAATCCGCCATTCCCTTGTCGCGATCCCTCGTGATCTGACGCTTCCGGCAAGTGTGTAAGGCCACCGGTTGGCACCCCTCTTGCCCTTCTGACGGGCATGGGTGCGGATCGTGTCATCACCCCACGTTGGGAATGGCGGACCTTTGGCGACGGATTTCCGGCCGCTGAGGCGGCCATTGCGTCACTGCCGACATCCACCAAGGCGAGCACGGAAACGTATTTGTTGTGCCGCACTCCCGGCGTCAACGCAAAAATTCGCGGCAACACCCTCGATGTGAAACGGCTCCTCCAGGTCGACCGAGGGCTTGAGCTGTGGACGCCGGTGCTCCAAGTGTCGTTCCCGATCGACAACGAGAGCATCGGCGCGTTGTTTACAGAATGGAAGGCGGCGCTGCCGGCCCTGGCGCGTGCGCACTATTCCCAACAGGACTTCCTCAGGGACGTCATCGCGGTGACCCCCGACGTGCAGGCGGTCACCATCTCCAAAGTGCGGCGGCAGGCGACGCTCGAGGAGTGTGCGGTGGAGGTGTCAACGGTGACGGTCGGCGCCAGGCAGGCGCAGACGGTGGCTGTTGAATCGGAACGTCCGGAACGAATCGAGCCGGTGGTGCGCAGGCTCGGTCTCGCTGGTGTGGGCAACGAAAACTACGTCGCGGCCCTCATGCGCCTGTCACCTCCGGTCGCGCACTAGCGTTACAGCGCCCAGGAGGGCGCAGCATCATGAAGACCATCCGTTATGCGCTTCTCGTGTTTCTGATCGGGGTCGGCGTGGCCATGCCGGTGTCGGCTCAGACCTCCACCACCTCGGAGCCGCCGCCGGCGGAAGCGATGGGGGTGTTCCAGCGTGCGGGCGTTCTGATTTTCCAGACACCGGATGAACGGTTCCAATGGTGGCTGGACGGCCGGATGAATCTGGATTCGGCGTACTACTTCAACAGCGACAACCAACTGTCGAACGGCATCGAACTGCGGCGCGCCCGCTTCGCCCTGAACATGATCCTGTGGAAGGACTGGATGGGGCAGCTCGACGTGGACCTCGTGGACAACGTGGTGGACGTCAAGGACGCATGGATTGGGTATCGCGGCGTGCAGAACACCCTGTTCCGTGTCGGCAACTTCCGCACACCGTTTGGCCTCGAGACGCTGACCTCATCCCGCTACATCACGTTTATGGAGCGGGCGCTGATCGACAACTTCTCGCCGGACCGTCGCATCGGCATCGGCGCGTCGGCGTGGGGCACACGCTGGCAGGCCTCGGCCGGATTCTTCGGCCCGGAGCTTGAAGATTCGGTGGACACGATCGGGCAGAGCCAGTCGAACAGCCTGATCGGGCGCGTGACGTGGCTGCCGTTTTCGAAGGACGGCGACCTTCTGCACCTCGGCCTCGCGTTGGCCAAGATGCAGCCCGGCGCGGCGACCGAAGATGACCTGTCGGACGCCAATCGGTGGCGCGTGCGTGCGCGACCGGAAACCCACGTGAACCGCGGCCGGTTCATCAGCACACCCCAGGTGCGCAACGTGGATCACGCCAGCCTGTACGGTCTCGAAGCGGCGGCGGTGATCGGCCCGTTCTCCGTGCAGTCCGAATACAAGTGGGAAACCCTGCGTCGCACCGACGCCACGCTGCCTGAGCCGACCTATGACGGCTGGTACGCGTTTGTCAGCTGGTTCCCCACAGGGGATCGCCGGCCGTACGACAACGAAGTCGGTGAATTCACCCGCGTCGTGCCGAAACACGCCCGTGGCGCCCTCGAACTGGTGGCGCGGTATTCGACGATGGACCTCAATGATCTGGACGCCGCCATCAAGGGCGGCAAGACCGACATCATCACGGTGGGCGCGAACTGGTACGCCAATGCGAACGTGCGGCTGATGGTGAACTACCTGTTCGTCGACAACGACGAAAACGCGAAGGGCGATCGTGGCTACCTGCCGAACGACAAGTTCAACGTGCTGCAGGCGCGCATCGCGATGATGTTCTGAGGAGCTTCCCATGGGGCGAGAGATTGAACGCAAGTTCCTGGTCAAGGGTACGGCGTGGAAACGAGGCGCCGAAGGCGTCCGGTTCCGCCAGGGCTATCTCTCCTCCGTGAAGGAGCGCACCGTGCGGGTGAGGACGGAAGGCACGAGGGCCGTCCTCACCATCAAGGGACTGACGAGGGGAGTCGAACGGCTGGAATACGAATATTCGATTCCCCTCGGGGATGCCAATCAGATGCTCGACGCCCTGTGTGAGCGGCCGCTGATTGAGAAAATCCGATACATGCGGACGGTCGGGCCGCACCTCTGGGAAATCGATGAGTTCCTGGGGGACAACGCGGGCCTGGTGGTCGCCGAAATCGAACTGGCGTCGTCTCACGAGTCCTTTGAGCATCCTCAGTGGTTGGGCAGGGAGGTGTCCGGCGACCCGCGGTACTTCAACTCCAACTTGATCCATCACCCCTTTGGGACCTGGACATGACCGATCCGCTCGACATTGAACAACACCGCCTGTCGGTGGTGGTCGAGCGGCCGAAGGGGCCTTCCGAACGGGTGATGAAGTCTGTGGCGCTGCCACTCGGGCCACTGGTCTTCCTCGCGATCCTCCTGATGCCGTTGCCCGACGGGCTCGAGGCCAACGGGCGGGCCGCACTGGCGTCGTTCGCCTTCGCGCTGATCTGGTGGATCGGCGAGCCGATTCCCACCTACGTCACATCACTCGTCCTGATGGTGTTGCTGGTGTTCAGCGGCGCCTGGGAGGACACCAAGGTCCTCGGCGTCCTTGGGCTCGATGTGATCTGGCTGAACATCATGGCGTTCATCCTGAGCGCCATCCTCATCAAGACCCATCTGGCCAAACGGTTGGCGCTGCATCTCATCGTGCGCTTCGGCCGCAGGGCCAACACGATGCTGCTGGCATTTGTCCTGATTCAACTGGCGCTTGCGCCACTCATCCCGGCCACAGCCGCGCGTGCCGTGATGACGCTGCCACTGATGCTGGTCGTCGCCGCGCTGTATCACTCCACGGCGCAGGCCCCAACCAACTTCGGGCGGAATCTCTTCATCCAGAACCTGATGGGGATCAACATCTTCTCGTCGGGGTTCATGACCGGTTCCACAGCAAACCTCATCGCCGTCGGGTTCATCCTGACGATGGGCGGGACGCAGGTGTATTACACCGACTGGATGTTTGCCGCGTTGCCCGTGGCGTTGGTGGGGATGGCGATCGCGTGGTGGATTGGGCCGCACCTGCTGATGCGGATTCCGGCTGCGGAAGCGGTGCCGCGCATTCCAGGAGGCATTGACACGTTGCGCGATCAGCTGCGCGAAATGGGTCCGATGTCTGCCGACGAAAAGCGTGGCCTCGCCATCTTCGCGGTCGTCGTGTTCCTGTGGGCGACGGACCGGTTCCACATGTGGTGGTTCGGGCTCAGCATTTCGGCCGTCTTCGCCGCCATGCTGGGAGCCATCGTTGCCCTGTCGCCACGAGTCGGCGTGCTGAAGTGGAACGATACCGACATCCCGTGGCACCTGCTGCTCTTCAGCGCAGGCGCCTATGCCGGCGGGCTGGCGCTTGATCAATCCGGTGCCGCGCAGTGGGCCATGCAGGGTCTCTTTGATGGGTTGCACATCGACAAGAACATGAACTTCTGGACCGTGTACGCCACGGTCATCGCCGTCAACATGTACTCGCATTACGTCTTCACGTCGAAGACCATCCGGACGGTCATCATGATCCCGATGGTCATCACCCTGGCGCAGTTCCTCGGCTACCCGCCGTTGGCGCTGGCGCTTCCGGCGGCGTTCACCATTGACTGGGTCATCGGACTGCCGATCAGCGCCAAACCGAACCTGATCCTCTTCACCACGGGCCAGTATTCGCTGCTCGACCAGCTCAAATACAGCCTCGTCATGACCACGGTCGGCGTCGTGCTTCTGATCGTCGCCGGGATGACCTGGTTCCGCGTCCTCGGCATCACCCCCTGACGCCACCCCCCAGACGCCAACGCTGCGCCTCCCCGCTTGACGCGACCTCGGTTCCCCGGGCAGGATCTGTCCATGACCCAGGCATCCAAAGTCGGTCGCAACGATCTCTGTTCGTGCGGCAGCGGCAAGAAGTTCAAGAAATGTTGTGAGGCCAAGGCCGACCGGCGCTCCGGGGCCACCTGGATGCTCGTGCTCATCGGCGTCGTCCTGGCCGCCGGCCTGGTCGCGGCCATCACCAACTTCAGCAGTGACACGTCCGGCCACGTCGCCAAGACCTCCGGCGTGTGGGATCCCGTCCACGGGCATTACCACTGATGCATAATCCCACCCGAGGTGGTGGGTATGTCCGGAGTCTGGCGTCGTCTGTGTCTCGTGGTGGGGGTGGCGCTGGTGACAGTGCCCGTGGTGATCGAAGCCCAACGGCCGCCCGATCTGGTGACCGCGAAGTTTGAGCGGAGTCCCACACAGGCCATCGACGAGGAATACTCCAAAAAGATTAAGGAGTACACGACTGAGTCGTTCTTCCTGTCGCCGATGGTCGACTATCTGCCGGCATCGAAGACAGTGCCCACCCCGGCCGCCGTGCTCGGGGATATCGCCGGAGCACCTGGCCGGCTGCCGTATTCCAAAGACGTCCACGAATACATGCGAATGCTCGCCAAGGCGTCGCCCCGCGCGCGGGTGATGTCGATTGGGCAGTCGGAAGAAGGCCGCGAGATGATCGCGGTCGCGATCGCGTCCGAGGCCGTGTTGGCGCGCATGGACGCCAACCGCGCCAACCTCGAGAAACTCGCCGACCCCCGCACCATCAAGATGGACGACACCGAGGCCCTGCGGCTCTCGGCAGCGACCACGCCCGTGTATTACATCACCGGTGCGATTCACTCGCCGGAGAGTGGGTCGCCGACGGCGCTGATGGAGCTGGCCTATCGGCTGATCGTGGACGACAGCGCGTACGTTCGGAACATTCGCGACAACCTCATCACGCTCATCACGCCGGTCGTCGAAACTGACGGCCGCGATCGCATGGTCGACCTCTACAACTACGGCAAGAAGTACCCGGACCGCACGGTGCCGAACCTGCTGTATTGGGGCAAGTACGTCGCGCACGACAACAACCGTGACGCGATGGGCATGACGCTCAAGCTCACCGAGCACGTGCTGAACACCTACGTGGATCACAAGGCGCAGGTACTGCACGACCTGCACGAGTCGGTGGCATATCTCTACGACAACACCATCGGTGACGGCCCCTACAATGCGTGGCTCGATCCCATCCTCACGAATGAATGGCAGTTGGTCGGCTGGCACAACGTCAACGAGATGACCCGCATGGGGATGCCTGGCGTGTTTGCGTTTGGCACGTTCGACACGTGGTCACCCGGGTATCTGATGTTCATCGCGGCCACACACAACGGCATTAGCCGCCTGTATGAGACGTTTGGCAACGGCGGCAACGCGGACACCCGCGAGCGCACACTCTCGGCCGCGCAGACCTCGCGCACCTGGTATCGGCAGAACCCGCCGCTGCCGAAGGTGATGTGGTCGCTGCGCAACAACAACAATTACCAGCAGACGGGTCTGCTCGTGTCGCTCGGCTACTTCGCCAACAACCGTCGCCAGTTCCTCTGGAACTTCTACGAGAAGAGCAAGCGGTCGATCCTCAAGGCGACCACCGAAGGCCCGGCGGCCTACGTGCTGCCAGCCAACGACCCCCGCCTCGGCACGCAGGCGGAACTCATGCGCGTGCTCCAGAAACAGCGTGTTGAGGTGTCGCGCGCGGTGGGGCCGTTCTCGGTGAAGGTCAAGGCCGAGACCAAGGACTTCCCGGCGGGGTCCTACATCATCCGGATGGACCAGCCGTACTCGCGCATCGCGGACGCGTTGTTTGATCACCAGTACTGGT
>CAZLJG010000195.1:0-6271 GCA_964559545.1 uncultured Solibacteraceae bacterium
CGTGCCAGGCCAGCGTGGATGGCACGAAGCAGAATCAGATGCTGGTGTTCCGCGAACTGCAGAAGGGCACTGACCCGAAGCAGATCATCGAACTGCTCAGCGCAGACCCGGCGTTTCAGTCGCGGCAGTTCGGCATCCTTGATTTAAAGGGCCGGTCGGCAGGTCATTCAGGCCTGACAAACGGCTACGTGTCGCAGGACATCCAGGGTCGTGTGCCAGGCACGGATATCTACTATTCGATTCAGGGCAACATCCTGCGTCCGGGTCAGGTCGTGCCGAACGCGGAGGTCGCCTTCCTCAAGACGACCGGTGCCATCACCGACCGCGTCATGGCGGCGATGGAAGCCGCTGACAACTCGGGTGGAGATGGCCGGTGCTCGTGTCCGCCACCGCCGGCGGATGGATCCAGACCAGCGATTGCGTGCGACGGCAAGACGTCTCACGTCGCCTACATCCTGATGTCCGAGGCGAACGACACCAACGGCGATTCCCACAACAACGGCAAATACGCGATGTATCTCACTGTCTCGCAGCCCGGCGAAAACCGCGGCCCTGGCGCCATTCGCGAGGGTGAGAATCTGAATCCTGTGAAGACGTTGCGGATGCGTTACGACGTCTGGCGCAAGTCGCAGCCGGCCACCTTTCGATAGGAGCGAGTGCCCCGCATGTTCACACGACGATTCGCTCTCGCTGCAGTTCTGGTCTTCACGGCCGTCGCGCTGATACCCGCCCAAGCCACGCCGCCTTCAGGCGCCCAGGCCACGACCCAACCGCCCGCTCAACGCGGCGCTGGCGGACGAGGACGAGGTGCAATGCAGGTCATGACGCTGACGGCGCCGTGGGCACCAGGCGCTGAGATTCCGCTCAAGTACACACAGGCGGGCGATGAAACGTCGCCTGCGCTGAGCTGGACCAACGTGCCGGAGACGGCCGGCAGTTTTGTGCTCGTCGTGCACGATGTGTCGGCCCCCGTGAACCCTGGCACAGACGATGTGTTGCATTGGCTGGTGTGGAATATTCCGGCTGCCGCACGATCGTTGCCGGAGGGTGTGCCACAGGGCCCCGAGTTGCCCGATGGCTCGCGGCAGACCAGCGTGACGGGTCCGAACTATCGCGGCCCAGGCGCGGCCGCGTCAGGCCCGCCACATGTCTACGTGTTCGAGTTGTACGCGCTCGACGGTATGCTCGACATTCCCGCGCTCGGCCCTGAAGGGGCCACCGTCGCGCAGACGCGTGCGGCCATCATGACTGCAATGGCAGGCCGCGTCCGCGGCAAGGCCGTCACCGTGGGCACGTTCAAACGGAAGTGAACTACTGATAACCCCAGGGTGCGGGCGGCGGCTCGATCGGACGCGAGAGATCAAACGCCAGCCGCACCGAGTGGCCCATAGTCGGCCAGTGCACGCCGTAGTGGAAGGTCTTGTCGTCCACGAAGTGCATGAACCAGAAATTGTCTGAGCGCAGCGGGAGGATCGACGCGGTGTGCGCGTCAGCCTTGAAGATCTGTCGATTCGGCAGTCCCGGCAGCGGCGCGTCACCACCGTATTGCGAGATCTTGTCTTCGGTGCCGTCCTCGTGACGATGGTCGTGTTTCAGGCGGAGCGTGTTGTCCGTCCAGGTCAGGATCCAGTTGCGCGAACGGTCGTCGTTTTCGTGCAGGGCGATGTGGATCTTGTCGTCTGAACACTCCCGGAAGTGCGCCACGAGCGCCCGCCCCTCGAGACCAGCGCGATAGTACTCGGTGGTGTCGTCAACGGTGCCGGCGAACGCCTTGCCGCAGTGTGATCGGAGCGTCGCCCAGAAGGCCTGCTGCTCGGCGGACGGCCCCACGATCGGCGGCGGCCCCTCGGGCTCAGCATTGCAGGCAGCGCCGACGAGGAGCGCGGCACCGATGAGCACGGTGTGGACGATGCGTGGGAGGACGCGTCGAGAACTGGTCATGAGTCGGGAGTGTACAGTCAATCGCTACCGCACAAGTGGACTCAGCGTGATCTTCCACTCCACCGGGATCGTCTCCGGCCGGTAACAGACCGCGTCGTCGCACGCCTGATACTCGATCGTGCCTTTTATCGTGAGCACCTCGCCGCGCGAGGCGCGGGCACGCACGTCGGCGGTGAGCGCGATGGTGATGTCCTGCGCCAACACGAACGGCGCCGAGTACACCTGCACAGTCTCATTGAGGGGCTTGTAGTGGTACGTCGTTGACCCCGGAAAACGAATCGGATGTCTTTGAAACGCCGGGTCGGCGTCCAATGTCAGCGCGATCGGAATATAACCCTTCTGTCCGGGCGCGTAGACGTGCATCTTCGGACCTGGCGTCACACGCGTGAGCAGTGTCACACGATGGCCGACGGCGGCCACCGCATCACTGGTGCTCAACTCAAAGGTCGCCTGTCCACCGCGGAGAACGGTCGGGCGCCCAGGCATCGCGCCAGCGAGCTGCGCGAGCAGGCTCGTCGCGCTGCGACGCTCCTGATACGGCTGCTCAAAAGCACGGGATGTGACCTGCCCGTTTGGCGAGATGACGAAGGTCCCGGGATGGGGAATGCCTGCCGTGCGACCGGCCGCCTCCCGATTGAGCAGTCCCCAGGCGGTGATGGTCTTCGACCCGGCGTCTGACAGCAGTGGAAAGGTGATGCCGTGTTTGTCGGCGAACGCCTTGAGCGTTTCGACCGAATCGTAGGAGATGGCTGCGAGTCCAAGACCCGCGCCCGTCACGTCACTGATGTGTCGTTGCAGCTCGACCAGCTGCGTGCGGCAGTACGGTCACCAATCGGCCGAACGGAAGAACACAAGCATTGTGCCCTTCGGTCCGGCCACCGAGGCCAGCGTCTGCGGCCGGCCGTGCTGATCGGACAATCTGAAATCGACTGCCCGCTGCCCGACCTGGGGTCCGAGCGTCGCCACGTCGACTACCTGGGCTTGCGGTGTCTGGAGGCCCCCGCCTGCGACAACAGCCGCACCGGCGACACCCGCTACGATCGCCGACGCGACAAAATGCTTCACCATACCTGCTCCTTCGATTCTCCCCGCGCCGAGGTTACCACTCCCGGGCGGCTGGGAGTAACCTCTGGAATCCCGTGAACGAAGGGGACATCGTGGGACCCGAATGACACGTCAGAGAACGCGAGCGTACTGGTCGGCGGCGCTCTGCGCCGCAGCGATGGCCGCGGCGCCCAGCAATCCCGTCGCCGGACCCCAGGTGCACCCGCCGATCCGGCTCTTCCTGGACGCCGGCGGATCCGACAGCCGGGCGGCCGACGACGCGATGCGCCGGCTGGCGGACGTGTGGCGCGACGGCTACACCGGCATGTTCATCGACATGGCACGCCTGCTCGCGCCACGGCGGGTCAACGACGAACTGATCCCCAACCCGGTCCGGCAGCGCATCATCCGATTCCTCGAACGACAGACTGGGCAACGGTTTGGGGACGACCTTGGCCTCTGGCGTGAGTGGCTCTGGAACCGGAAGGTGGAGCCACATCCGGACTACGCAGCGTTCAAGGCGGCGGTGTATTCGACGATCGATCCACAGATGGCGGTGTTCTTCGACACGCCCAAGGCCACTATTCGCCTGGACGAAGTCGATTGGGGCGGCGTCCGCGTCAACGGCATTCCGCCACTCGACCACGCCCCGGTAATACCGGCCACCAGGGCAGGGTATCTACGTGATTCGCACGTGGTCTTCGGCATCGTCGTCAACGGAGAGGCGCGTGCGTACCCGAAGCGCATCCTGGCCTGGCACGAAATGGCGCGGGATCGCGTCGGTGGCACCCCGCTGGCGATTGTCTACTGCACGCTCTGTGGCACGGTCATTCCGTACAAGAGCGTGGTCGGCGGCGTGGCGCGGACGTTTGGGACGAGTGGCCTGCTGTATCGATCGAACAAGCTGATGTTTGACCGCGAATCCATGAGCCTCTGGTCCACGCTCGACGGCAGGCCGGTCATCGGCGCGCTTGCAGGCGCCCCGTTGACACTGGAACCGGTACCGGTGGTCACGACCACGTGGGGCGAGTGGCGAACGAGGCATCCCGGCACGACCGTGCTGTCACTCGACACCGGTCACGACCGTGACTACGCGGAGGGTGCGGCGTACCGGGAATACTTCGACACCGATCGGCTGATGTTCCGCGTGCCCAAGGTGGATACACGCCTCAAGAACAAGGATGAGGTGCTGGGTGTGCTTGTGCCCGCGGTCGGCGGCGGCCGGCAAGCGGTTGCTTTTGAGGCCTCGTTTCTTGCGCGCACCCGCATTCATCATCAGGCTGTAGAGGGCCGTCACTTTGTGATCCTCACGTCCCCGCGCGGGGCCAACCGTGTCTACGAGAGTGGGACGATTCGAATATCGGCTTGGGTGGATGACACCACAGTTCGAGATCAGGTCGGACGGCAGTGGCGGGTAACCGAAGAGGCCCTCGTGCCAGTCGTGCCAGACGTTGTCGCGACCCTGCCTCGTGTGGCGGCGTTCCGTGCATTCTGGTTCGGGTGGTACGCGCAGTTCCCTGACACCGTGTTGGTCAAGTAGGCGCGGCCCACCACCGCCTGGCATATGCTACGGCGCATGCGCCGATATTTTCCTGTCGCTCTTGTGGCTCTCGCAGCCGCGTGCGGGACACCCGCACCGGCCCCATCCACTGACGCGCCGCCGGCCGAGGCCATCACGCCCGCGAGCGTCCGCGAACACACCGAACTCGAATGGGTGCTGAAGGCCGACAAGATGCGCCAGCACCTGATCCCCACGATGCGCGCGCACGGCGTGAACCTGTGGATCATCATGAGTCGCGAGAATGCGGTGGACCCGGCGCTGGAGTTGTTTGGCGGCAGCGGGATTACCGGCTGGTACGGCCATCGCAACGCCTACCTGTTCTACGACCGCGGTGGCGACGCAGGCACCGCGCTTGAGACGACGGTCTACGGCACACACCTGTCGGGCCATTTGCGCCGTTTTTACGACACGGTCCAGAGTTACGGCGAGCCTGGCCTGAAGCCGCTGCTGCAGAAATACGTCGAGGAGCGGGAGCCGGCGCGCATCGCGATCAACCAGTCGCGCACAATCAGCATGGCCGATGGGCTCACCGCCGAACTGAAGTCGTATCTCCTCGATGCCATCGGCCCCACGTACGCGGCTCGCACGGTCTCGTCCGAGCCGCTCCTGGTGGACTACGTCTCGGTGCACACGCCGGAAGAAGATGTGGTGCAGGAGCGGGCCGCGAAGGCCACCTACGACATCCTGCAGCGGGCCTTCTCGAACGAGGTCATCACGCCGGGCACGACGACGCTGATGGACGTGTATTACTGGATCACGGCAGAGCGCAAGCGCCAGAACTTCGAGTTCAACTTCAACGCCAGTCTCGACCTGCAGCGGTTGGTCGACGGCAAGGTCGTTTCACTTGATGACTCAGACGACCCGATCATCGAACGCGGCGATGTGCTGCACGTGGACTTTGGTGTGCGGTTGGCGGGCATCGTGACCGACCAGCAGAAGATGGCGTACGTGCTCCGCGCGGGTGAGACCGCAGCGCCCGCCGGCCTGATCAAGGCCTTCGCAGACTCCCAACGCGCCGCCGAGATTCACGCGGCGGAGTTGGTGCCTGGTCGGACCGGCATCGACATCAAGACCCGGTCTGAAGCCGCCGCGAAGGCTGAGAACATCGACCTGCTCGTGTACTCACACGTGCAGGGTTATTGGGTGCACGACGCAGGCACGTGGACCGTCTTTGATTGGCCCGAGCGGTATGGCGCCCATCCGCGCACACCACTTCATCCCGGGGTGTGGTTCTCCCTCGAGTTCCGCACACGCACGGCCGTCCCCGAATGGAACAACCAGCTCGTCGCCATGCAGCGCGAAGAAGACATGATCGTTCCCGCATCTGGGCCGGCGCGCTACACGGCGGGGCCGCAAACTGAACTGTGGGTGATCAAGTAGGTCCAGGGTCCGGGGTCCAGGGTTCGGGTCCAGGGGTCCAGGGGTCCCGGGGCTCAGGAGTGAACACAATGAAGATCGGATTGCTTTCAGTGGTGGGGTTCCTTTTTGCTCTTGCAGGGACTATTCCGGCGGCGCAGCAGGCCGGAGTGTCGGGCGACATTCCGATTGGGTTGTCCTGGCGGAACATTGGGCCTGCGGGCACGGGCACGCGCATAGTGGATTTTGCGGTCGTCGAGCAGGCGCCACGCATCGTGTATGCAGCTACGGCGTCGAGCGGCGTCTGGAAGACCGTGAACGCCGGCACGACGTGGGAGCCGCTGTTCCAGCACGAAGCCTCTATCGCCT
>CAZLJG010000196.1:0-6270 GCA_964559545.1 uncultured Solibacteraceae bacterium
AGCTGCTGCACTGAATATTTCTTTGGATCGATCTGGACGGCGCCCTTGGCGCCGCCGTACGGCACGTCCACAATGGCGCACTTGTACGTCATCAACGCCGCCAGGGCCTTCACTTCTTCCTCGTCCACATGTGACGCGTAACGGATGCCGCCCTTGGTCGGCAATTTGTGGTGGCTGTGTTCAACCCGCCACGCACGAATCACTTCGATCGTGCCGTCGTCCTGGCGGAACGGAAAACTGAATCGATACACGCTGTTGCACGCCTTGATCTGCTCGAGCAGACCTTGCGGGTGGTCACTCCAGCGGGCGGCATGGTCGAAGTACTGATTCACGAAATCGAACATGCTGGCGCCGTTCTGGCTGCTGCTCATTGGGACCTCCGTCGCAAAGCGTCAAACATGCGCGCGACTGCGTCGCGCAACGCCTGCGTTCCCTCAGCATACTTCCCCGGCACAACGGTGAGCGAGGCGCCGACATCCAGCCGCACCGGCGTGGCGCGCCACGGCAGGAGTCCGCGCCAGTTGAAGGGACGGCTGCGGGGCCACAAGTCGAACAGGCCGTCCATCGCCACCGGCACAATTGGTGCCTGGCAGTGCGCGGACAGGATGGCGGCCCCCTTCTTGAACGTCTTCAGCTCGCCGTCGATCGACCGTTCACCTTCCGGGAACAACATCAGCACCTTTCCAAGGCGCAGGCCGGCCGCACCGGCTTTCATCGCGCGTTCCAGGTTGGCATCCGCATCCACCGGAATGACGTTGGTGACACGCGCCACCCACTTCATGAACGGGGTCTGGTAGTACTCGGCGGCGCCCACGGCGAAGACCTGACGCAGGTGCCCGAACGGAAGCGCCCCAAGCAGGACGAACCCGTCGAGATAGGACTGGTGGTTCGGGCTGATGATGAACGGCCCCTTGTCCGGCAGATGGTTCAGCCCGGTGGCCCTTCCACGCGTCAGCAGATACACGACACCGGCGATGGTGCGCACGATCACGAAGAAAAACGCCGTGCGCAGGAAGGGCGTGTGTCGCAGTTGCTGTTCGAGCTCGGGATCGATGGGCTCGTGGAGGATGGACTCCCACATGGAGTCGTACCCCGGGGCTGAAGCCCCGGGGCTCCGATCTGAGGCCCCGGGGCTCCGATCGGGCGACCCGGCGGCCAGCACCGCGTCCACGAGCTGTCGGGCCGTGAAGATGGTGGCGCGAGTTTCAGGCAGCACGCGGCAGCCGTGTTGCCGTTCGAGTGCGGTGAGCAACTCGACGCGCTCCATGGAATCGAGCGCGAGATCGAGATCGAGGTTGGCGTCTGGTCTGACAGTCGGTCGCTTGAGTTGAGTCGCGATCGCCTGCATGGCCTCGGCGTGCGCGGGCCGCTGCAGCCACGCGGTTTCCTCGTCGCTCAGCACCGTCGCTTCCGCCTGCGTCTCGACCACGGCCTGTTCGCGCAGCCGCTTTTCGATCGCATGGCGCTTGACCTTGCCGGTGGTGGTCCTCGGCAGCGGCTCGACCCAGATGTCGTACGTCAGGATGCGCTTGTGGGCGGGCAGGTGCACCGAACGGCTTTCCACCTCGAAGCGCACCAACTGCTGCACGTTGACGACCCCGCGCTCGCGCAGCACGTTCTCGTCCGCCACGATCACCGCATGCAGTCGTTCGCCGATGGGTTCGCCCGGACGACTCAGGCCCAGGACGCACAGTTCCTTGATGACCGGAGCCTCGCGGTAGTGCGCTTCGATTTCCTCGGGATACAGGTTCTTGCCCGAGGCGAGCACGATCATTTCCTTCTTGCGACCCGTGATGTACAGCCGGCCGTCCTCGTCGAGACGCCCGAGGTCGCCTGTGTGCAACCAGCCGTCCTTCAACGTTTCGCCCGTGGCGTCAGGCCGGCGGAAGTACTCGCGCATCACGATGGGCCCGCGAATCAGGATTTCACCGTCCTCCTGTTCACGGTCCGCGCCTTCCTCACGCGGTGCGATGCGCACCTCGACGTCCTTCAGAGGTTTGCCCACCGAGGTGGTGTAGCGATCGCCGGGGCGCACGATCGTGGCGCCGCCGGACGTCTCCGTCAGTCCGTACGCGTTGAGCAACGCAAACCCCATGTCGTAGAGGTCGCGTCCAATCGCCGGGTCAAAGCGTGATCCGCCCGTCACGAGAAACCGCATGTGGGTGCCGAGCACGGCGTGCACCTTGGCGAACCAGCGACGCCCCGGATTCCACCCCGTGTGTTCGCGCAGCCAGCCATTGGTCGTGAGCAACACGCGAAACACCATCCGACGCAGCGGGTTGGCCTTGGCGACTTCGCCCATGACGCGCTGGTGGATCAGATAGAAGAACTGCGGCACACACGCAAAGATCGTGATCTGTCGCTGCTGCAGGGCTTCCAGCAACGCCGTCGAGTTCACACTCTGCAAAAACACCACCCGTCCGCCCACCGCGAGCGGCAACAGCAGGTTTGCCATCTGGGCGAGCGAATGGAACAACGGAAGCACGCCAAGAATCGCGTCGGTGTTGGTGACCGTCACTACTGAGAAGGCCGCTTGCCGTTCCGCTTCGAGGTTGCCGTGTGTGAGGACGACGCCCTTGGGGTCCGAGGTGGTGCCGGATGTGTAGAGGATGACGGCGGCGTCATAGTCATCACGCGCCACCACCGGAGGCGCCGGGGCGGCGGACGGCAGCTCGTGCATCAGCCGCACGTCCGGAGCGGGGGACAGACCAGCGCAGGCCTTCCGCACCCCTTCCTCATACCTCGTCGTCGTAAAGATGAGTCGCGCGCCGGAGTTCTCGAGCACCGTCCGCACCTGCGCGGACTTGTAGGCGGTATCCAGAGGCACCGCGATCGCGCCGAGTCGCAAAATGCCGAAATAGACCGCGATCCACCTGGCGTCGTTGTCCCCCAGGATCGCCACCCGGTCGTCCGCCACGACGCCCCGACTCTGGAGCCAGGCGGCAAAGGTGGCGGCTTCCTCGGTCAACTGGCGGTAGGTGGTGGGAATCAGGGCGTCCGGCGTCTGCAGCTCGACCGCGTGCAGGGCGGGGAAGCGGTCGGCGGCCGCGGCGACGCGATCGTAGAAGTTCGCCATGCAGGGGGTAAGATACCGCTGAAAGGAGTCCGGCCCATATATGAAGACCCTGTCCATCGTGGGGCTGACGGCTTCGGTGCTCGTTGCGAGTATCGCCGCCGCCACCCTGACCCAGACCCCGGCCGTCGAGTTGAAGGTGGGCGATCAAGCGCCCGCATTTGCCCTCGCCGGTTCGGACGGCAAGACCCATCGGCTTTCGGACTACAAGGGACGCGCGGTCGTCCTGGCGTGGTTCCCGAAGGCATTTACCGGTGGTTGAACGGCCGAATGCAAGTCGCTCCGGGCGAGCGGCGAGACGATTCGGAAGTTTGATGTCGCGTACTTCATGGTGAGCGTCGATGACGCAGAGACCAACACGAGGTTCGCGAAAGAGCACGAAGCTGATTTCCCCATTCTTTCCAATCCTGAAAAGGACGTGGCGACGGCGTACGGGGTGATGTCCCCGGCAGGCTTCGCGCGTCGGTGGACCTTCTACATCGGGCCGGACGGGAAGATCCTCCACATCGACAAACAGGTCAGTACCGGCACGGCCGGCGACGACCTCGCGCGGAAACTGGGTGAGCTCGGCGTGAAGCGGAAGTGATATACGTCAGTGTGTGACTGATCCAATCGCACACTATCGCGAATGGTTGGACGAGGCGGTCGCTCGGGGAGGGTTCGACCCGAAGGCCGCCTGTCTTTCCACCGTCAGTGAATCCGGCCGCCCGGCCGGTCGCATGGTCCTGATTCAGTACGTGGACCAGCGCGGATTCACCTTCTTTACCAATCTGCGATCACGCAAGGGGCGGGAACTCGCCCATTCGCCGCACGCATCACTCTGCGTGTATTGGTCGGCGCTCGACCGTCAGGTGCGCATCGAGGGCGACGTGGTGCCCGTGCCTGACGACGAGGCGGATGCGTATTTTGCGACGCGCCCGCGTGAGAGCCAGATCGGCGCGTGGGCGTCGCGCCAAAGTGAACCACTTTCGGGGCAGGCGACGCTGCTGGCGCGTGCCGCCGCGATCGGCGCGCGGTATGTCGGCCGCGCTGTGCCGCGTCCGCCCTTCTGGTCGGGCTTCCGTCTCGTGCCCCACCATATTGAATTTTGGAAAGCCGGCATCGGTCGGCTCCACACCCGGCAGGCGTTTGATCGCGCCGGTGACGCATGGACGACCGAATGGCTGTACCCGTGAACACCACCAACCCCGGACAATCGGATCGGCTGCTCCTCGAAGGCCCCCAATCACGGTTGCGTGAGATGCAGCTGCTCTGGCGCGCCGTGCGCGACTTTGTCGTGGGCTTCCGCAAGCTGCATTTTGTCGGACCCTGTATCGCCGTGTTCGGGTCTGCGAGATTTGGCGAAGGGCATCCGTATTACGACGTCGGTCGCGAGGTGGGCCGGCGCCTGAGTGAGATGGGGTTTGCGGTGATGACGGGTGGTGGCCCCGGCATCATGGAGGCTGCCAACCGCGGCGCGCACGATCACGGCGGCCTGTCTGTCGGTTGCAACATCAAGTTGCCATTTGAGCAGGCGCACAACCAGTACCTCGACCGATGGGTCACGTGTCACTACTTCTTCGTGCGGAAGGTCCTGCTCTTCAAGTACTCGTACGGCTTTGTCGTGTTGCCCGGGGGCCTGGGCACCCTGGATGAACTGAACGAGGCACTCACGCTGATTCAGACCAACAAGATCGCGAACTTCCCAGTGGTTCTGGTTGGGACTACGTACTGGGAGCCGTACATGGTGCTGTTGCGCGAGATGGTGCAGGCGGGCGCGATGTCGCCGCGCGATCTTGATCTCCTGAAGGTCACCGACAATCTCGATGAGGCCATGGCGCACATCGAAGCGCATACGGTCGCGAGGTTCGGATTGCGTCGTGTGCGGCGGCCGGCCTGGTGGCTCGGTGAGCGTCCGCCTCAGGTGCGTCGCGGTGGCACACCGAGCACCGGTGTCTCGGCGCCCGACGCCAAGCGATAGGCCGTGGTGCCCGGCTGCTGGCCGGTGTTCGCGCCGCCGAGTCCGACGACGATCACCGTGCCTCGAACGGCACCGTCGAGCAGGACCTCGGCCGCATCGCCCGTGCGCACGTCCGTGGTCACCGCGCCCTCGGCAAAGCCGGCGACAGCATCTGCCATCCGGCTGCGTGCGGATCGGACAGCGGCGTCTTCCGCGTCCTTCACCAGTTCGTTCCACTTCGAATAGGCCGACACCGTCGGCACGACGTGCACGCACGTCACCGGCACGCCGCAGGCCGTGCCGAACGTGACGGCGGTCTGCAGCGCCTCTGCGGAGGCCTCGCTGAAATCGGTGCCCACCATCAGCGAGAAGATCTCAGGGATGTCCGAGGTGGTGGGCGGCACACACAGGACCGGGATGGTCGTCTCCCGCAGCAGTCGCATCGTCGTGGAGCCAAACCACACGCGGGCCGCGCGGCCGCGACCCTGCGTCCCAACCACAAGCACCGACGCGTTATGCGCCAGCGCGGCGCCGTTGATCACGCTCGCGGGTTCGCCCGTGCCGATGTGAAACGCGGCCGCCGATCCGGCGAGTGGCCCGGCGAACGTCCGCAGTTCCGGCTCAATGGTGGCCTGAAGCGCCTCGGGTCCATAGGTGATCCGCGCCGCATCCGCCAGCACGGGTTCCACTGCGTGCACGACAATCAGCGGTTGCCCAAGTCGATCGGACACGAGTCGCGCCCACGCCAGCGCCCGGCGCGACTGGTCGGAGAAATCGATGCCGCAGACGACGGGGCCGGTCATTGTTGATCCCGATGGGCGGCGTCGAGTTTGACCTTCCACCGCAGGTCGGTCATGCCGGGCTGTGCCGTCACGCCGCGAGAGACTTTTTCGAAGGACGCGCGAAGTTCGTAGATGCGGGTCACGAGGTGCCGATCCCGTTCCACCCGCTTGAGACTGGAATTGCCGTGCCGGCCGATGAACACTTCGACGTCCGCAATGATGGCATCCACCTTGACGCCAATCTCGCGCACTTCATCATCCGCCGCATGTTCGACCGCGCGTTGGGACAGGCTGCGCAGGGCTCTGGTGAAATCGTCGATCGCCGTCACAAACTTGCGCTCATGCCACCATCCGAGCACACTGGACGTGCGGGCCAGCCGCGCCGCCCGCAGGTGGGTGGCTGACGCCATTTGCACCACGTCGGCGGTCGTCAGGTGAGTACCCATGGACATCAGTGTATGACAGCCGACATCGTC
>CAZLJG010000197.1:0-6249 GCA_964559545.1 uncultured Solibacteraceae bacterium
CGGCACACACGCGGCAAGGCGACGAGGGGTCGCGTGTACTTCGATGGACTCAGTGTTCGGCAACTGGTGATCGTGCAGCGCCTTCCGCAGCGTCTCGGACAACTGCTGTGTCAGTGTGGGCAGCCACGAGGCCGGCAACTCTTCCAGGCCCAGTTCGATGAGGAGTTCACGATCCATGGTTCGACTCCCCTTGTTCCATCGGGTCTGCGGTCCAGGCCTTCGCGATCGCGACGGCGAGTTGACGCACGCGGAGGATGTAGGCCGTGCGCTCAGTCACGCCAATACTGCCGCTGGCATCGAGGACATTAAAGGCATGTGAGCACTTCAGCGCGTGATCGAGCGCCGGCAGCACCAGATGTGAGTCCAGCAGCGCCTTCGCAAAGTCGTAGTACTGGTTGAACAGGTTCCGGTGGAATTCCGCGAACGCGCCGTCGCCCAGTGCCGGCACCTGGCCGAACGCATATTTGGACTGCTCGATTTCGTCGCGCAACCGGACCTCGCCGTATTTCACGCCCTTCGCCCATTCGAGGTCATACACGTTGTCGACACCCTGCAACGACATCGCAAACCGTTCGAGGCCGTAGGTCAGTTCCACGGAGATCGGCGACAGGTCCTGTCCACCCGCCTGCTGGAAGTACGTAAACTGCGTCATCTCCAGGCCGTCATACAGCACCTGCCAGCCGATGCCCCAGGCGCCAAGCGTCGGCGACTCCCAGTTGTCTTCCTCGAACCGCACATCGTGCGCGCGCAGATCAATGCCGCACGCTTCAAGGCTCTGCAGATACAGATCCTGAATATCGTCGGGCGCCGGCTTGAGAATCACCTGAAACTGATGGTGTTTGAACAACCGGTTCGGGTTCTCACCGAAGCGGCCGTCGGCCGGCCGCCGTGACGGTTGCACGTACGCCACGTTCCATGGCTTCTGGCCCAGCACCCGCAGGAACGTCTCAGGGTGCATCGTGCCCGCGCCCATTTCGATATCCATCGGCTGCTGAATCAAGCAGCCTTGCGCGGACCAATAATCCGACAGTTTGAAGACAAGATCCTGAAACGTCACAACTACGGCCTCAACTCCCTCACCACCCGCGCGGATCGCACATCGCGCTCCAGATGCATCGCAATCAACCGCGCGTGCACCACTTCCAGTTCCCGCATCACGTCGGCGTGGGCTCCGTCATCGGTGATGACGGCCGGCGTCTCCGCCGCAGCGCGTCGCAACCACCCAAACGTCTCCCGCGACACCGTCAACGCCCCATGCCCGCATCGGGCACAGGCGAACTGCCAATCCCCGGCGTCGAGCACCGCGCCATCAGCCAACGTCTGGCCGCACCGCGCGCAGGCGTTCAAGGCCGGGTACACCCCTTCGAGTCTCAGCAACCAGAACTCGAAATACCGGGCCAGGCACTCGGCCGATCCCGCCCGGCTCATCGCATCCCCGACCGACGCGGCCAGCCGATACAGCCGCTCATTCGCCATCGCGTCGGGAGCCCACTCATCCACCAGTTCCGCGAAATAACTCGCGTACCCGAGAGCCCGCGCCGCATCCGCATCCGCGCGCCCGGCTGACGACTGCATCGGACTGGTCACCGGCTCGATGCGGTCCAACCGCACCAGCTCGCGCCCTTCCCGCTCCACATACGTCACCCGCCCGCGCGTAAACGGCTCAAGCGCCCCACCAAACCGCCGCCGCGACTTCGTGGCGTTCTTCGCCACGCCCCGCTTCTTGCCCTGGTGCTCGGTCAGGAACACCACAATCCGATCCGCCTCCGCGTAGCGATACGTCCGCAGCACGATCGCGTCGGCGACGATGGTGCGCATCAGTGCGACCTCACCCGCCGCCGTGCAGGAACCGCAGGAACACCGTCGCCAGTCCCAGGAACGACAGGAACCCAAACACGTCGGTCAATGTCGTGATGAAGACCGACGATGCCAGGGCGGGGTCAACCTTGGCGGCCCGCAAGCCAAGCGGGATCAGCGTGCCGGCCACAGCGGCGATGAACATGGTGATGATCATCGCCAGTCCAAGAATCGCGCCGAGCGCCCAGTCATCGGCCAGCAGCCACGCGCCCAGCACGGCCATCAGGCCCAGCGCCACGCCGTTGCCCAGCCCGACCAGGCCTTCCTTGAATGCCGCCTGGCGTGCGTTACCCCACGTCAATTCACCGAGCGCAATACCGCGCACCACCACCGCCAGCGTCTGTGTCGCCGCGTTGCCGCCCATGCCGGCAACGACGGGCATCAGCGCTGCGAGGTAGACCACTTTTTCAATCGTCGCGTTGAAGCGGCTGACCACAAAGGCCGCCACGAAGGCCGTGCCCAGGTTGACGAGCAGCCAGGGAAGGCGCTTCTTCAACGACTCCAGCGGTGGCGTAAGCACACCGTCTTCCGCCGAGACGCCGGCCAACCGGAAGACGTCTTCCGTCGCTTCATCCTTCAACACGTCGATGACGTCGTCGACTGTGATGACGCCAACGAGTTTGTTCTCGGAATCCACGACGGGAATCGCGAGCAGGTTGTACGAGGCGACTTGCCGCGCGACTTCCTCCTGGTCCACATCAACGCGCGCGCTGTAGACGTCGCTCGTCATGATGCGTTTGAGCGGGGTGTCAGGCGCGACCAGCAACAGCCGACGCAACGAGGTGACACCGACCAGATGCCGGCGCTGGTCCACCACATAGAGGTAGAAGACCATCTCGACATCACGCGCGCCCTGGATGGCGGTGATCGCTTCGCCAGCCGTGAGATCCTCGGGCAGCGCGAACACGTGCGGATTCATCAGACGACCAGCGGTCTGGTCGTCGTACTCGAGCAGTTCCGACACGCCGCCACCAGGCTTCGGGCGGATCAGATCCAGGACGATGCCCGACAGTTCCTCAGGCAGGTTGTCGATCAGGCCTGCGGCGTCGTCAGACGGGATCTCCTGGACGAGGCGCGCAATTTCCTCGGCCGGGCGATCGGCCAACAGCAGCGCGCCCTTTTCGGGGCCCAATTCCGACAGGGCCTCGACCGCGAGACGGCCGTTGCGTTCGACCAGAATGTTAAACACCGCGTGGCATTCCTTCTCGCCGAGTTCCGCGAACACCTGGGCCAGATCGGCCGGATGTTGCTTCTGGAGAAGGTTCAGGAGATTCGGAGTCGCCCCCATCCGCAGCAGTCGCCGGACCGACTCGAGCACGAGATCGTTTCTACGGGGCGCGGACATCAAGACATTTTAGTCTGGTCTGGGTCTTGCAGGCGCGCCGAGTCACCCTGTCTTGAAAGATTTACAGGGAGGCTAACGCTGCCCGAGGCGTGCCCGGAAGGCCGCGGCCACTTCGGGGTGCGCGCCGAGGATGTTGTGCTGTTCCCCGGGGTCGACGGTACGGTCAAACAGCAGTTCGCGGCCGGTGCGCGAGAGTATCCAGGTGTACCGGGCGTCCCGGAAACCGACCTGGCCGGGCCCCCAGTCGGTCAGGTGCAGGAGGACACGATCGGGCGCCTCGAACAGCAGCGACATGCCCGACCGTGGCGCCGACTCGATCCCCAGCACGTCGAGCACCGTGGGCCGCACGTCGTCGAGCGAGCCCAGCTGCGACACCCGGGCGGGCAGGCCGAGGCGTTCTGGATGCAGAAGCAACATTGGCACGTGCAGGTTCTCCGTGTAGAGCTCCTTTGAGTGGATGAAGTTGCCCGCGTGCTCGCCGAAGGCCTCGCCGTGATCTCCCACCACGAGCACGACGGTGCTCTCGGCGAGCCCGGACGTTTTCAGCCACCCGTAGAAGTCCGCGAGACGGTCCATCACGTGATCCACCAGGCGCCGGTGCCGCACCTTGGGGTCCTCGCTGGCACCAAGGCCCGGCACAAGTTCTGATGAGTACGGGTGGTGGGGATTGTTGGTATGGACCGCCAGGAACCAGGGCGGTGCGTTGGCCGGCTGACGGCTGAGGAACCTCTGCGCCTCTTCGAACAACATCCGGTCGTCAAAACCCCAGGCGGTGCGCACGTGTCGGTCCCGCCCTTCCCACTCGCTGTCCATGTTGAGTGACCGATCAAATCCGCGCGCGGCGAGCGCATTCATGATCGGATCAGTCGCCCCATTCACGAGCAGGTGCGTTTGATACCCGCGGGTCTTGAGCACTTCACTGAGGGTTGGGACTCCGGCGGCCGCCGCGAGTGCGTCATTGGCGGTCGGGGCCGGCGTCTCCCCCGCCATGATGCTCAGGAATGCAGACGTGGAGTTGGGCGCCACCGCAAACACCTGTTCAAACGTCGTGATCTCGTCGGCAAATTCCTGAAAGAGGCGGCGACCGCCGGTGGCCTCGGGGTGGTACGCCGAGATCGCGAGTGCCGGTGTGGATTCGAGAATGACGAGCACGACGTTCTTGGGCCGCGTTGCGGGAGCAAATACGCGCCGCTGCGCACCGATCGGCGCCATCTCCGCCGCCGGGGGCAGATCGGCATAGTTGACCCGTTCGCCAAAGAGCATCCACACAACGGGATGTGGCTCGAGTCGGGCCTCGGCGAGATTGGGCCGACCCGCCGCCCACGCCACGGCTGACAGTCCTGCAAGCACAACCATCCCGACGACCGTGACACTGTGAACGCGCGCCGGTGTCCACCCCGCCAGCCAGGCTGGCACGCCGAACGTCGCGAGCACCCACGTCACCACGCCCACCAGGATCGAGGTATGCGAAAAGAGCTCCGAGGAGGCCAGGAGCTGCGGGGCAAACCCGATGTACTCGAGGTCGTCCTTCGAAAAGTGCGTGTGATACACGGCGTAATACGCGATGCCGAACACGCTGATGAGCGACGTGACCGCCAGGAACACCCGGAAAGTCATCAGGGCCGCGCGTCCCCACCGGCCGGGCACCGGCTGCCAGCGCCGGTACGACACAACCACCGCCAGCAGAATCGCAGCGACGGCCATCTCCTGCCACGAAAACCGCAGCGACATCCACCATTGCAGCAGCCGGCTGGTGATGGTCCCTTGCGGCTGAATGTATTGACGATGCTCAAGGGTGAAGAGCAGCTCGGCATACTTCACGAGCAGTCCGACCACCAGGAACGCCGCCACACTCCCGGCCGCTCTGGCGTGCACGCGGGACGGGAGCCTGGTCTCGGAGGGCGTCATGGGAGCTTATCTTGCCTGGGCGAGCCGGGCCCGGAACCCGGCGGCCACGTCCGGAAGCGTCGCCACCAGGTTGATGCGCTCACCGGGATCGGCCACGCGGTCGAACAGCAGTTCCCGCCCGGTGCGCGACAGGATGTAGGTATACCGATGATCGCGCATGGCGATCTGTCCAGGGCCCCAGTCAGTCAGCGACATGACGACACGTTCGGGTGCCCGGAAAAGCAGGGACATGCCGCCGCGATCAACACCGTCCAGTCCCAGCAGATCCAGCACGGTCGGGGTGATGTCATCCAGCGACCCCAGTTGGTCGACGCGTGATGGCAGACCAAGGCGGCGCGGATGCAGGAGCCACATGGGCACGTGCACATTCTCAGCGAAGAGGTCCTTCGAATGAATGAAGTTTCCGGCATGTTCGCCGAACGCCTCGCCATGGTCGCCGTAGACGATCACGGCGGTGGTGTCAGCCAGCCCGGTGTCTTTCAGCCACGCGTAGAAATCGGTCACCAACTCAAGCGTCTGGTTGACGAGTGCGCGGTGTCGCGCCTTGCCGTCCGCGAGACCTTCGCCACCTGGCAGGTGATCAGCCGAGTACGGATGGTGCGCATTGTTCGAGTGCAGCATCAGAAAAAACGGCGCAGAGCCCTTCGTCTGCGTCTCGAGAAACGCCCGCCCCGTGTCAAACAGGAGGCGATCGTCATAGCCCCACGTGGTGCGCGGGTAGTCCTCGCCTTCGGGCCATGGGAGGTCGAGCATCAGTGCGCGATCAAAACCGCGTCCCCGGAGCGCGGTGCGCACCTGGTCCGTGGGGCCGTTGAACAGAAACTGCGTCTGGAAGCCCTTCGCCTTGAGCACTTCGCCCAGCGTCTGCATCGCCCCGGCGTCCGCCAGTGCGGCGGCGGGAGAAGGGATCGGGGATCGACCGAGCAACACACTGACGAGGCCCGCCGTCGAGTTCGGCACCACGCTGAATACGTTCGTGAAGACGGTGGCCTCATGGCCGAACTGGGCGAACATCCGGCGTCCGCCGTCAGCGTCAGGTTGATACATCGACACAGCGCTGGCCGGCGTGGACTCCAAGGCGATGAGCACAATGTTTCGCGGTCGCTCTGACGTCTCCAGGGCGCGGACGTGCGGCCCAA
>CAZLJG010000198.1:0-6234 GCA_964559545.1 uncultured Solibacteraceae bacterium
GTACACGGATTCCTGCCACACGGAGATCGCGACGTGCGGCTTGCCTGTATCGAGTGTGAGATTCCACCCGCCGTCCGCCAGCCACACCAGCGGCCGGATGTAGCAGTCGCCGTATCCGTTCTCCCGGACCGTCGCCGACACCGCTTCGGTCAGCTCATCCAGTGAATACGGGAGGCTCAGAAAGCCGAGAATCTTGCACGAGTGCTCGAAGCGGAGGAGGTGCTCCCGCAGCCGGAACACGGCGAGCCCCTTGTCGGCCTTGTAAGCGCGAATCCCTTCGAACACGGCGATGCCGTAGTGAAACCCGGCGGTCAGGAACGGAATGGTCGCCTGCTCGGTCGGCACCATACGCCCGTTCATCCACGTAAATCGGCTCTCCATGGGGCGCTAGTGTACGGCAAGCTGGGTTATCCTTCGCCCAGCCCTGAGCACACATTGCACGTGTCGAAGGGCCAGTCCCCCGGAGGTTCTGCCATGTCCCTGCGTCGTTCCCTCTTCGTCAGCGCGCTCGCGCTGAGCGTTCTGGTGCCCACATCCGCGTTCTCCCAGGGTCGAGGCGGCGGCGGTGGAGCGGCTCCGGCGCCTCCTCCTGGACCTCCGCGTTTTGAATACGTCGGGCCCACCAACGCGGGCCGAATCGCCGCTGCCGTGGGTGTCGTCGGCAAGCCTGGCGTGTACTTCGCCGGCGCAGCCTCAGGCGGCGTTTGGAAAACCACCGACGGCGGCGCGACGTGGAAACCGACCTTCGACAACGAGACCTCACAGGCCATCGGCGCTCTTGCGATCGCCCAGTCCAACCCGAACGTCGTCTGGGCGGGCACCGGCGAAGCGTGGGCCGTGCGCGACATGGACATGATGGGCGACGGGATCTACAAGTCCACCGACGCGGGTGAGACGTGGACGCGCATGGGGCTCACCGAAACAGGTCGCATCGGCACCATCGTGGTGCACCCGACCAACGAGAACATTGTGCTGGTGTGTGCGCTTGGCCGCGCCACCGGGCCACAGAAGGAACGCGGCGTGTTTCGGACCGAAGACGGCGGCCGCACCTGGCAGCACGTGTTGTTTGTGAACGAAGACACGGGCTGCTCGGGGTTGCAGATGTCTGTGCAGGATCCGAACGTCGTGATTGCGAGCACGTGGGAGATCTACCTCCAGACCCACATCCTCGAAAGCGGCGGCATGGGCAGCGGGATCCACATCTCGCGCGACAACGGCAAGACGTTCGCCAAGGTCACCCATCCCGGGCTGCCGAAGTCGCCCTATGGCAAGACGGACGTCGCGATCGCGCCGTCCAACGGCAACCGCATGTATGCGCTGATTCAAACCGGTGCCGACGGCGTGAAGGGCCTCAAGTCGGAGGCTCAGGGCTCCCTCTGGCGATCTGACGATGGCGGGCGGGCGTGGCAGAACGTGAGCTGGGACCGCCGGCTGATTGGTCGTGCGGGGTATTACATCCGCATCCGAGTGTCGCCGAACGACCCTGACCATCTGATGATCGCGAACAGCACGTTGTGGCGGTCACGTGACGGCGGCAAGATCTGGGACAGCGGTGGCGGCGGGTGCGGCGACTGTCACGACATCTGGTGGGACACCACGCCCGACATGGCCAGCCACTACATCGTCACCGGCGACGGTGGCATGGGCATCTATGGCTCGCCACTGAACCCGACGGGAAACACCAGCGTCTCGCTGCCGATCGGACAGATGTATCGCGTGACGATCGATCAGCGGAGCCCGTACTGGGTGTACGGAAGTCGCCAGGACAACGGCAGCATGCGCATTGCGAGCAACCGGCCGATTGTGCCGGCGAATGTGCCGTCGTACGCACCGCCTCCACCTCCGACCCCGGCAGCGCCTGCGGGAGGTGGTCGTGGCGGTGGTGGTCGCGGCGGCGGTGCCCCGGCGGCGCCAGCGCAGCCTCAGGAGTCGATGCCGTCCTGTGAGTCCGGCTACACGTATCCCGAGCCGAACAACCATCGCTTTGTGTTTGGCACGTGTTACGCCGCGCACGTGGCGACCTTTGACGAAGTGACGGGCCTGCGGCGGTCAATCAGCCCCTGGATGCACACGCTCGATCACGATCCGGTCGGCCTGAAGTATCGCTGTCAGTGGTCGCCGCCGCTGGCGATCGACTGGTTCGACAACTCGGTCTATTTCGGGTGCCAGGTCGTCTTCCGGACGCGCAACCGTGGGCAGTCGTGGGAGGTCATCAGTCCCGATCTCTCGACTGGCGATCCCAGTCGCATTCGTTTCTCCGGCGGTGTCGTTGGTGACAACCTTGGTCAGTTTTACGGCGCGACGATCGCTGCCATCGCGCCCTCGCGCACGCAGAAGGGTGTGTTGTGGGTCGGCACGAACGACGGCAAGGTCTGGATCTCCCGCAACGAAGGGAAGGACTGGACCGACCTGACGAAGAACATCCAGATGCCGCCGTGGGGCCTCATCCGTCGCATCGACGCGTCGCACTTTGATCCGGGCACGGCGTACATGGCCGTGGACTATCACCTGGTCGACCACCGTGATCCGTATTTCTTCAAGACGGAAGACTTCGGCCAGACGTGGCGTCGCATCGACGCGGGCCTCCCGAAGGGCCACCCGCTCGATTACGCGTTGTCGATCGCCGAGAATCCGAACCGCAAGGGGATGATCTTCGCGGGCACAGGCCACGCGTTCTTCTATTCGCTCGACGACGGCCGGACGTGGACGCAGTTCAAGGACAAGCTGCCCGCCACGCCTGTGAACTGGATCGAGGTGCCCAAGAACGCGGCTGAGGTGGCAATCGCGACCTATGGACGTGGCCTCTGGATTCTTCGGGACGTGTGGCAGCTCGAACAGCCCGAAGTCGGGCGCGGGCAGGCGGCGTTCGAGATGTACAAGCCGCGACCGGCCACGCGCACCGCGACCGGTGGCACAGCCACGTTCCCGTTTGTCATGAAGACGGCGCCGACCGGGCCGTTGACGATGGAGATTCTGGATTCGAGTGGGACGGTGGTTTCGACCAGTCAGGTGACGGCGCGGCAGGGGACCAACGTCGCGACGTGGAACCTCCTGTATCCGATGCCGGATCAGCCGGTGCTGCGATCGATTCCTCCGGACAATCCCTACATCTGGGAGGCGGGCCGGTGGGAGCGTCGTGAACGCCCCGTGACGCACTGGGGCCTCGGCGCCCAGCGCTGGCAGCCCCGCGCAGCCCCGGGGAAATATCAGGTGCGGCTCAGCTACAACGGCCAGACACAGACGCAACCGTTCGAAGTGTGGCGCGACGTCACATTGCCGTCGGATGACGATGACCTGATTGAGAGTGCGACGATGCAGGTCGATATGGTGAAGACCATCAACGAGGTGGTCGACAAGATCAACCGCATCGAGATCATGCGCGCGCAGGTGGAGGACCTCCGCAAGACGCACGCGGCCAATCGCCAGGTCGACAGCGCGCTCGAGGCGCTCTACACGAAGATGTATGAGACGGAGCTGCACTTCCTCTCACGCACGGAGATGCACTCCGACGACAAGTGGTACGTCGAGAAATACAAGCTCTACCTGAATCTGGTCTGGCTGCTGTCGGAAATTGGCGGCAGCGGCGGCGACGTCGCCGGCGGCCAGGGGTATGCACCCACGGACGCGGCCAAGAGTGTCTACGAGGACCGTCTGCGCGAAATGGTCGCGGCCCGCGCGGCGTTTGAGGCGTTGATGAAGGACGTTGAAGCGTTCAACAAGGCGAACGCCGGCAAAGTGGCGCCGGTCAGCGATCGAATCAAGTGATCGTACGGAGCAGCCGGGCAGCATGAAGCAGCCGGGCATGTACGGAGCAGCCGGGCTTTAGCCCGGCTGTATCCGTCGGGCTGAAGCCCGACGGCTCCGATCACCGAACCCGAGTCGTCCAACGTGCGATGAGCGCCTTGACGTTCGCCGAGATGCTCGGTGCGCGCCACACGTCCGCGTGAATGCGGTAGCCGCTGACGGTCTGCGAGTCGGCGGCCCATGTCAATGAGCCCGCATCGTACGCAAAGTCAGCGGTGCCGTCAGTCGTGAGTGCACGTGCCGCTTCGCGGGTGATGAGCGGTCGCAGCCATACGTTGTGGTCCCGGATCTCGACGGCGTAGCGGCCGTCGGGGGAAGGCACGGGCGCAGGTGTAGTGGGTGTTGTAGGTGGTGTGGGGGATGCCGGGCGCCGCGGCAGGCACTCGTAGTCGGTCGGCGGCACCTTGTTCCAGTCCCACTTGATCTGCAGTTCACAGCGCCAGTGCATTGCGTCGAGCGTGAACTCGACGGCCATCGCGCCTTCTTGGATGTAGGCGTTTTTGCCGTCGTACTTCACCGCGAACTGCGCGGCGGGATCGGCGAAGGGCAGCGTGAGCGGCGTAAATTCGTAACCGGTCCGCAGGTTGAGCTCGATGGCCAGGCGCTGGTGATCAAACAGCGGTTCCTTCGCGCCGTGTTGGGTGTCCACGGTGAAATAGAGATGTCCACCGGTCACGGCTTTGCGGAACCAGAAGTGTCCGGGTTTGGCCCACACCGGCGCTGTGACGTCGGTCTGCGCCGACATCGGCGCGAGCATCATGAGGGCCAGGCACGCCACAAAGGTGGCACGCCGACGGGCTTTTCTGTGATGGGGTCGTTCTGCCATCATGCACTCCACATGCTGATTGCCATGTTGTTGCGAAGGCTACCACGCCGGTCCACCCTCGTCATGCCCGCGCTGTGTGTGCTGGGTCTTCTCCTCACGACCGCACCTGCGCTGGCGCAGGGCGCGTCCGCCCAGGGCGTCGTCCGCGACAAGGCCTTCTGGCAGGGCGTCATCAAGAACGAGTTCAAGCCGCCCGCGGATGTGCCGCTGCTGATCCTGCTCGGCGAGTTGAACACGTTGCTGGGGTCGCCGGATCCCGAACTGCGCGATGACATCGCCTACTCGGTGCTGGCCAACTGGATCTACCGGCAGCGCATCGTCCCGGTTGAGGAACGTCAGCGGTTGCTCAGGTCGTGGCAGGACAATCTCAGAGCCGGCATCGGGCAGCAGGGCACCGACACCGTCGTCCTGCGATCGTTCTCGGCGCTGGCGCTTGGCGTGCTGGCCATTCTCGACAACGAGGTGTCGTATCTCGACCGCGAGGCGTTCAGCACGCTGCTCGCGTCCAGCCTTGCGTATCTCAAGGATGAGCAGGATGTGCGAGGCTTTGATGCGCGGCTCGGCTGGTTGCATTCGGTGGCGCACACCGCCGACCTGGTGAAGTTCCTCGCGAGAAGCCGCCACCTGCAGCCGCAGGAGCAGGCGGCCATCCTCAAAGCCATTGCCGACAAACTCACGGTGGTGTCCACGCCACTCGTCCACGGCGAGGACGAACGGCTCGCGCGTGCGGTGTTGTCGATCATCGGCCGCGCGGATTTCGACGAGGCCGGGTTTGCGGCATGGCTCAAGACGATGGCCCCGGTGCGACAAACGGCCGCGCCGACGCTGGCGACGCTCGCAGCCGGTCAGAATCGCCGGGATCTGCTCGTGTCGTTGTTTGCGGTATTGTCAACAGACCGGCGCGATCTCGCAGGTGTCACACGCGCCAGGGCGATGGTGTTGGAGACCCTGAGGGGGTTCATGTAGCCATGTGGTGGCGCAGTCACTCGGAGCGCGAGGGCTTCAGCCCTCGCGTTGTGCCAAGGGCTAAAGCCCTTGGCCTCCAAGTTGTGTGCGCCTGTGTGCTGCTGGCTCCCACCTCACTGGCCCAGGCGCCGGCGCAGCATCGCGCGACCGTGGAGCCGTTTGCCTGGTCCGCCGACCGGCGCCTCACCTGGGCTGATTTTCAAGGCACGCCGGATACGTCACGCACGGCCGTTGCGATGACGGCCTATGCGATTTCGCTGAACACGGCGTGTCAGGGCGACATCCTCGTCTCTCGAGTGACGTCCACGTTTCTGCCTCAGGCGTCGTGGGTGAAGTCGGCCTACATCGTGAATCGCCGGGCCGAGACCACGTTGCGCCACGAGCAGGGACACTTCGACTTGAGCGAGGTCCTGGCCAGGCGCCTTCGTGCCGAATTGCGTGAGTTGCGGTCACCGTGCGGCGCCAAAGACGACACCCGCGCGGCACTCTACGCGAGATATCAGAAGGAAGACGCCGACACGCAACGTCGATACGACCGCGAGACTGGACACGGCACCGATCTGGGGCCACAAAAGGTGTGGGAGTCGCGCATCCAGTCGTGGCTCAAGAACCTGCCGGAGTGAAAAAAAGGCGTCGGG
>CAZLJG010000199.1:0-3450 GCA_964559545.1 uncultured Solibacteraceae bacterium
GCGCACATCGCCGGGTTGCTGATGGCGCTGGCCCTCAAGGGCGAGCGTCCGCCGGAGATGGTCGGGTTTGCCACGGCGATGCGCGAGCGTGCCGTCCCGCTTCCGGCCCCTGTCGGCGACGTGTTTGATACCTGCGGCACCGGTGGTGACGGCGCGCACACGTTCAACGTGTCCACGGCGGCCGCGATCGTGCTGGCCTCCTGCGGCGTGCGTGTGGCCAAACATGGCAACCGGGCGGTCTCGAGCCGGTGCGGCAGCGCGGACGTGTTCGAAACGCTGGGTGTGGCGCTTGATGCGCCGCCCGCGCGAGTTGTGCAGACGCTGCTCGATGCCAACCTGGCCTTCTTTTTTGCGCCCGCGTGGCACCCATCGATGAAACACGCCGGCCCGACGCGGCGCGAGCTGGGTGTGCGCACGGCGTTTAATCTGCTGGGCCCACTGACAAATCCAGCCGGTGCCCGCCGGCAACTGGTCGGCGTGTCACGCCCGGAGCACACGGAGTTGTTGGCCCGCACGCTCGGCTTGCTCGGGACCCAGCGCGCGTGGGTGGTGCACGGGGCCGATGGCCTCGATGAATTGTCCACGACAGGGTTTACCAAGGTCTCCGAGTTTCAGCACGGCGCCGTGCGGACGTTTTATCTCCATCCGTCGGATGTGGGACTGTCGGTCGCACCCAAAGAAGCGCTCGTCGGCGGCACCGCAGCCGAAAACGCCGCCCTTATCGAACGTCTGCTCGCAGGCGAGCGTGGCGCAGCGCGCGACATCGTGTTGCTGAACGCGGGCGCGGGACTCCTGATTGCCGGCGCGGCTGATTCCGTGCGAGACGGCATTGCGGCCGCTGCGGAGGCCATCGACAGTGGCCGTGCGGCGGCCACACTGGAAACCCTGCGGCAGGTGGCTCGGCCATGAGCGCATCGTCGAGCGACTTGCTGTCGGCCATCATGTCGGCGTCTGCGACGACGGCCCGTGCCCGTGCTGAACGGGAAGGCGCCGCTGTCGAGCGGGCGGCAGCGGCCCGGCAGCCCCGCGGCGGGCTGTTCCGTGAGCGGTTGGACAATGCGGGCTTCTCGGTCATCGCCGAATGCAAGCGGCGGTCACCGTCGAAGGGCATCTTGCGTGTGGACTACGACCCGGCGGCAATCGCTCGCGGCTACGCCACGGCGGGTGCCGCTGCGATATCTGTGCTGACAGAGACGGGGTTCTTTGACGGGGCCCTCACGCATCTCGAACAGGTGCGCGCGGCAGTCGATGTCCCAGTGCTGCGAAAAGACTTTCTATCTGAGGAGTTTCAGCTCGTCGAGGCGCGCGCCGCCGGTGCCGATGCGATTCTGCTGATTGTCGCGGGCCTGGACGATGGGCAATTGACGAGGTTGCTACAGCGTGCGCGGACGGAAGGGTTGGCGGCGCTGGTGGAAGTGCACGATCGTGAGGAGCTCACGCGCGCACTCGATGCCGGAGCTGACATCGTCGGCGTCAACAGTCGGAATCTCAAGACACTTGAGGTCAATCTCGGGCTGCACGAGACGTTGATTGGGGCCATGCCCTCCGGAGTGACAGCGGTCGCTGAGAGCGGATTGCGCACGGCCGCAGACCTGGTGCGGCTGAGCGCGGCGGGGTATCACGCGTTTCTGATCGGTGAACATTTCATGGCGGCCGACGACCCTGGCACGGCGCTGGGCGCGCTGCTGAAGGACTGCGCATGACGGTCGTCAAGATGTGCGGGCTGACACGACGGGAGGATGTGGACGCCGCAGTCGCCGCGGGCGCAACCGCCCTCGGATTTGTGCTGTGGCCGGGCAGCCCACGAGCCGTCACGGCACAGCAAATCGCCGCCATCACGGCCGGCGTGCCGCCGCACGTGATGAAGGTGGGCGTGTTTGTTGATGCTCCCGCCGCCGCGGTGGCCGATGCGGTCGCGACTGCCGGACTGACGGCGATTCAACTGCACGGCCGTGAAGATGCACGTGCATATCTCGGACTCGGCGTGCAGGTCATCAAAGCCGTCGCACCGCAGTGTGACGAGGATGTGCGCGTCGCGGTGGCGTTACCCGCGTCTGTGATCGTCCTTGTTGATGCGCACGATCCCATCCAGCACGGCGGAACAGGGCGGTCGGCGAACTGGCCGATGGCTGCCCGGATCGCCGCCGCGCGTCCCATCCTGCTCGCCGGTGGCCTGTCCGCCTCGAACGTCCGCGCCGCCGTCACCGACGTGCACCCCTGGGGCATCGACGTGTCCTCCGGCATCGAATCATCCCCGGGTGTCAAAGACCACGCCCGCATTCAGGAACTCATGAACCACATTCACCCATCCGCCCACCCGCCCATCCGCCCATCCTTCGGCTTGCGCGATCCCGACGCGCGCGGCTACTTCGGCGAATTCGGCGGCCGGTTCATTCCCGAGACACTGGTGGCGCCGGTGGAGGAGTTGACCACGGCGTATTTCGCCGCGCGCCGCGATCCGGCGTTCATCGCTGAGCTGCAACATCTCTTGTCCACGTTTGTCGGACGACCGACGCCCCTCTACGAAGCCTCACATCTCGCCGGTGAGTCGGGCGTTCGTGTGTTCCTCAAGCGCGAGGACCTCGCCCATACCGGCGCGCACAAGATCAACAACGCCGTGGGACAGGTGTTGCTGGCGCGCAGGATGGGGAAGACCCGGGTGGTTGCGGAAACCGGCGCCGGCCAACACGGGGTGGCGACCGCCACGGCCTGTGCGCTCCTCGGGTTGGAGTGCGTCGTCTACATGGGCGCCGACGACATCGCGCGCCAGTCCCTGAACGTGTTCCGCATGCGGGTGCTGGGCGCCACGGTGACGTCGGTGGACGGCGGCAGCCGCACGCTGAAGGATGCGATCAACGAAGCGATGCGCGACTGGGTGGCGAATGTGTCCACCACGGCGTACGTGCTGGGGTCGGTCCTTGGGCCGCATCCATACCCGCTGATGGTGCGCGAGTTTCAATCGGTGATCGGGGCCGAGGCCCGCGCGCAGGTGCTGCGGGACACCGGTCGTTTGCCCGATGCCGTCGTGGCCTGCGTGGGTGGTGGCAGTAACGCGATGGGGATCTTCGACGCCTTTGTCGCGGACGCCGGTGTGCACCTGATCGGTGTTGAGGCGGGAGGGCGCGGCATTCGCGACGGCGAACACGCCGCGCGATTTGCCGGGGGCGTGGCCGGCGTGCTGCATGGCACTCGCAGCCTGTTGCTGCAGGACGAACACGGCAACATCCTGGCCACGCACTCGGTGTCGGCCGGTCTCGACTATCCGTCGGTCGGTCCCGAGCACGCGCACCTCGCGTCCATCGGCCGCACGGAGTATGCGTGGGTCGATGATGCGGCGGCGTTGCGGGGGTTTACGTGGCTCGCGCGCAACGAGGGCCTGCTGCCCGCGCTGGAGTCGTCCCACGCGGCGGCCTGGCTGCAGGAACACCTCGCGGATTTCCCATCGGGTGC
>CAZLJG010000199.1:3550-5728 GCA_964559545.1 uncultured Solibacteraceae bacterium
CGTCCCACGCGGCGGCCTGGCTGCAGGAACACCTCGCGGATTTCCCATCGGGTGCGATCGTCATCCTCAACCTCTCGGGTCGGGGCGACAAGGACGTGGAGACGGTCAGGGGACTTCTCGAGGTCCAGGGGTCCAGGGGTCCAGGGGTCCAGGAGTCCGGGGGTGGGCGATGAGCCGCTTGGGGGGCACGTTCGAACGGATCCGCCGCGAGAAGAGCACGGGTCTCGTGTGTTACGTCACCGCAGGGGATCCCGACATCAATCGGTCGAAGGCGATTGTGCGTGCGATCGGGGAAGCCGGTGCGGATGTGATTGAAATCGGTGTGCCGTTTTCGGATCCGATTGCTGATGGACCGGTGATTCAGCGCGCGTCTGAACG
This sequence comes from uncultured Solibacteraceae bacterium, assembly GCA_964559545.1. Taxonomy (GTDB): domain Bacteria; phylum Acidobacteriota; class Vicinamibacteria; order Vicinamibacterales; family SCN-69-37; genus SYFT01. Next base: position 3,929 of record CAZLJG010000199.1, read on the forward strand.
GGCGCTGGCGGCCGGCACGTCGCTGACGTCGGTGATCGCGATGGTCGCCGACCTGCGCGCGACCGTGGAGACGCCCATCGTGTTGTTCACCTATGTGAATCCCGTGGTGCGGATGGGGACGGCGGCGTTCGTGGATGCCGCTGCGGCGGCCGGTGTTGATGGGGTGCTGCTGTTGGACCTGCCCATCGAAGAGGCGGGTGAGATGCGTGCCGCCCTCGACAGCCGTGGGCTCGACACGATTTTCCTCATCAGCCCCACCACCACGACCGAACGCCTGCGGACTGCGGCGGGCCTTGGCAGAGGATTCCTCTATGCGATTTCGCGCCTGGGAGTGACCGGGGTGCGTGACGCGGTGGCAGGGACGGCGCGGCCAGTCGTGGAACAGATCCGGGCCGTGACAGACCTCCCGGTCGCGCTGGGATTCGGGATCTCGCGGCCCGAACACGTGCGCGAGACGTGTGCGTATGCCGATGCGGCGGTGGTCGGCAGCGCGCTGGTGCAGGTGATTGCCGATGCGGCGCCCGGGGATGAGGCGCGCGCGGCCGGAGCGTTTGTGCGATGGCTGAAGGGATGAGCGTGGACGACCTGGACCGGTTGCGCCGCCAGATTGATGCGCTCGACGATCGCCTCGTGGCGCTGCTGAACGAGCGGGCGGCGTGTGCGCTGGCCATCGGCCGCATCAAGGAAGAGTTGGGGCTGCCGATTTATCAGCCCACCCGGGAAGTGGAAGTGCTGGCGCACGTCCGGGCCATCAACGCCGGACCACTCGATGCCGGGGCCGTCACCCGGTTGTTCGAGCGCATTATTGACGAGGGGCGGCGGCTCGAACGCGAGGCCGCCAAAGCCCGGTAGAATCTAGAGACGTTCGCGGACGAAGGTGCAGGTACAGACATGGTCGTGGTGATGCAGGAACGCGCAACCGAAGCCCAGGTGGAGGCGGTCGTCGCGCAGTTGCTGGAAATGGGATACGACATCCACCGGTCGAGTGGGGCCAATCGTGTGGTGATTGGCGCCGTCGGTGGCGGGCACGGGGACCCGGCCCTGATCGGGGTGCGCGAAGGTGTGCACGAAGTGTTGCGCATCAGCGTGCCCTACAAGCTGGCGAGCCGCACGTTCAAGCCGGAGAACACCGTCATCACCATCGGTGACGTGCGCATCGGTGGCGATGAAGTGGTGGTGATGGCCGGGCCGTGTTCAGCGGAGAACGAGGCCCAGGTCGAGGCCAGTGCCATCGCCGTCAAGCGGGCCGGCGCCAAGATCTTCCGGGGCGGTGCGTTCAAACCCCGCAGTTCCCCCTACAGCTTCCAGGGCCTCGGCGAAGAGGGCCTGAAGATGCTGCGGGCGTCGGCGGACCGCCACGACCTGAAGCTCATCACGGAAGTGATGGAGATCGCCCAGATCGAGATCGTCCAGCAGTACGCGGACATTCTGCAGGTCGGCGCGCGCAACATGCAGAACTACTCGCTGCTGCGCGAGCTCGGCAAGGTCCGCAAGCCCGTGCTGCTCAAGCGCGGTCTGTCGGCCACCATCGAGGAATGGCTGATGTCGGCGGAATACATCCTGGCCGGCGGCAACCGCGAAGTGATGTTGTGTGAGCGCGGCATTCGCACGTTCGAGAGTTACACACGCAACACCTTCGACGTCTCCGCGATTCCGGTGGTCCAGCAGCTGAGCCACCTGCCGGTCATTGCGGACCCGAGTCACGGCACCGGCCGGCGCGACAAGGTCGCCGCGATGGCGCGCGCGGCCGTGGCCGCGGGGGCCGATGGTCTGCTGATCGAAGTGCATTGTGATCCTGAT
>CAZLJG010000199.1:5741-6168 GCA_964559545.1 uncultured Solibacteraceae bacterium
CAGTCGGACGGCGCGCAGTCGTTGTTCCCGAACCAGTTCGATCAGCTGATGGCGGAACTGCGCATCATCGCGCCGGCGATCGGCCGCAGCATCTGCGTCGAATCCGTGGCTCGACGCGGCTGGGGTCGCTGACCGTGATCGGTGCGCCGCCATTTGAGCGCGTCGGCATCGTCGGCTTCGGACTGATCGGCGGGTCGGTCGCGCTGGCGGCCCGGCGACGCTGGCCGGGACTGCACATCACCGCGTGTGACCCGGCCCCGATCACGCACGAGGCGGTCTCCCAGGGCGCGATCACGGCCGTCGTCGATCGCATCGAAGACCTCGCCGCCTGCGACCTCATCGTGATCGCCACGCCCGTGCAGACCGTGCCGCACATCCTCGATGTGCTGGCGCTGACCGGCACACGGGCGCTGGTGACGGATGTCTC
>CAZLJG010000200.1:0-6122 GCA_964559545.1 uncultured Solibacteraceae bacterium
AACGGCGTCCGGAGCGTTTCAGATCACGCTGACCGACGCGACCGGCCGTGTCTGTCTGGAGTTCAAGGAACTGGTGACCCGACCGGCAGCCGGCCCGACGAGTGAGATCCTCACGCTTGTGCCGCGGTGGACGGCCGACCCCTTCCCCCCGGTCGACGAGGCGCGTCCGGCCCGCACCGTGGTGATGTCGTCGGTCGTGCGCGACCATGCCACGAGCGTCGACGCGAACGAGCGACTGACACTGAGTGAGCACCCGCAGGATCCCACCGTCTGGTGTGTCGAACTGTTCAGCGCGATCAAGGCGCGTCTGCAGTCCGGCATGCCTGCTCCGCACGAATACGTGGTGCTCGTGTCGGCCGCCGATGATGCGGCGCAGGTCGCGTCGTTGATGGGCCTGCTCAAGACCGCGGCGCTGGAGAATCCACTCGTCCGCGCGCGCATCGTGACCGTGCCTGCCGGCCCTGCGTCGCCCAGCGTTCGCCGCTGGCTTTCGCAGGAAAGTGCAAGTTCGACGCCCGGCGTCACGGAGGCTCGATGGAACGACGCGTCGGAACAACGCGAAGTCCGGCGGCTTCAGGAAAACGCGTTGCCGCCTGCGGCGTCGTCGCCGTTCCGGCCGGACGGCGTGTATTGGATTACCGGAGGCGCTGGTGGCCTCGGTCTGTTGACGGCGCGCCACCTCGCGCGGATGTCCGGCGTGACGATTGTGCTGAGCAGCCGAGGCGAATCGAGTGCTGCAGTACACGACGCCCTGGCGGCGTTGGCCGGCGCCGGAGCGCGCGTCTGTTATCTGCCGTGTGATGTGGCGAGCCTGGAGAGCGTGACGGCCGTCCGCGAGACGATCGTCAGTCGGTTTGGCACGTTGACCGGTGTGATCCATTCGGCTGGTGTGATCCGGGACGCGTTCATCCTCAAGAAGGACGCCAGTCAGGTGCAGGAGGTCATGGCACCGAAGGTGATGGGGCTGCTGAACATCCTGCGCGCCACTGAGCAGGACTCGCTCGATCTGGTGGTCGTGTATTCAGCGGCTGCCGGGACACTCGGCAATCTGGGGCAGTGTGACTATGCGGCGGCCAACGCGTTTATTGACGCGGTGGCTGAAGCGCATCCCGGCAAGGTGGTATCCATCGGGTGGCCCCTGTGGGCCGACGGCGGCATGCAGGTGGACGCTGAGACGCGCCGTTTGATGCGGTCGGCGGCCGGCATTACGCCGATGCCGACCGATGTTGCCTTCGAGACACTCGAGGCGATTTGTGCGGCGCGACTGCCGCGAGTGCTCGTGCTCCATGGGCACGTCGAGACCATGCGTCGCACGCTGGTCGCGCCACAGGTCACCTCGCCGAATGCCACAGGGGCTGCCCCCGCGGCTCAGGGGAACGTGGCAGAGGCGGCAGTGATTGCGCACCTGCAGGCGCAATTGGCGCGCCCCCTCAAGTTGGCTCCGGAACGGATCGAGGTCACGCGGTCGTTCGAGGAGTACGGCATCGATTCGGTCATGGTGCTCGAGGTGACGGCGGAACTCGAACGAGACTGGGGACCGTTGCCGCGAACGCTGTTCTTTGAATATCCCCACGTGACGGCGTTGGCCCGCCATCTGATGACGACGTACCCGGACAAGGCGTCGGCGGTGCTCGCAACACCGGGAACACCATCCGCTCCCGCGGTGACGCCGGCCGCCGTGCCTGCCGCCGCGCCCGTGCATGCGCCTGCTCCCTCACCGGTGCCGGGGACCCTGCACGTACGCGAGGGTGACATTGCCATCATCGGCCTGGCCGGACGATATCCGCAGGCCGACACCCTTGAGGACTTCTGGCGCAACCTGCAAACGGGACGTGATTCCGTCACCGAGATTCCCCTCGACCGGTGGGATCACACGCCGTATTACGACGCGCTGAAAAACGGCGGTGGCAAGGTCCGCAGCAAGTGGGGCGGATTCCTTTCGCGTGTCGACGAGTTTGATCCCTACTTCTTCAACATCTCGCCGCTGGAGGCCGAGATCATGGACCCGCAGGAGCGGGTCATGCTCGAAACGGCGTGGGAAGCCATGGAGGACGCCGGTTATCGGCGCGACCTGGAGCAACGCCGGGCGATTGGCGTGTACGTCGGCGTCATGTACTCCGAGTACCAGCTGTATGGGGCCGCTGAACAGGCGCAGGGCCGGCCCGTCGCGTTGTCGGGCAGTCCCGCCAGCATCGCGAACCGCGTGTCGTACGTCTTGAACCTGCATGGGCCGAGCCTCGCGGTCGACTCGATGTGTTCCTCGTCACTCACCGCGGTGCATCTGGCCTGTCAGGCGCTGGCAGCCGGGCAGATCGAGATGGCCCTGGCCGGTGGCGTGAACCTGTCGTTGCATCCGAACAAATACCTGTTGTTGGGGCAGGGGCAATTTGTATCGAGCAAGGGGCGTTGCGAAAGTTTTGGCGTGGGCGGCGACGGCTATGTGCCCGGCGAAGGTGTCGGGTGCGTCGTCCTTAAGCCGCTCGAACGCGCACTGGCGGATCGCGATCACATTTATGGGGTCATCAAGGCGACGTCCCTGAATCACGGCGGCAAGACCAACGGCTACACGGTGCCGAATCCTGCGGCGCAGGCGGAGGTCATCCGTGCGGCCATCCGCGACGCGGGCGTGGCACCGGGCGACATCAGCTACGTTGAAGCCCACGGCACCGGCACGTCGCTGGGGGACCCCGTCGAAATTGAAGGCCTGCGGCAGGCGTTCGGGATCGAGGCCGGCGACCGGCGGTGTGCGATCGGGTCAGTGAAATCAAACATCGGCCACTGCGAATCCGCGGCGGGGATGGCCGGGCTGACGAAGGTCCTGCTGCAGATGTCACACGGCCAACTGGTGCCGTCACTGCACTCGCAGGCACTCAACCCCCACATCAATTTCGCCCGCACGCCGTTTGTGGTGCAGCAGCACCTCGCGCCGTGGACGGGCGAGCCGCGCGTGGCCGGGTTGTCGTCGTTTGGCGCGGGTGGGTCGAACGCGCATCTGATCGTGGCGGACTGGCCTGCGCCGCTCGCGCAGACGGATGTGGATGCCCCGGTGGTCATCACGCTGTCTGCGCGCACTGATGAGCAGCTGCGCCAGGTCGTGACGCGGTTCCGCGATTGGATCGCCGATCCCGCGCGATCGGCGTCGGCCGATCTCATGTCGATTGCGTTCACGCTGCAACAGGGCCGGGAAGCCATGGCTCGACGGTTCGCATGTGTGGCGTCAACGCGAGCCGCCGTACGTGAACAGTGCGAGGCGTGGCTCGACGGTCGTCCCCTGCCCACTGGTGCTCCGGAGGCGTTGCAGGCCATCGCCGATGGATGGATGGCCGGTCAGCCGCAGGACTGGACCGCGCTGTATCGCGATGCGCATCCATCGCGGGTCAGTCTGCCGACGTATCCATTTGCGCGGGAACGCTTCTGGTTCCCGCGAGTGGCCGGGGGCACCACGCCCGCGGTTGTCACGCGCGACCGCACCATCTCCGTCGATGAGCCCTGGCTGGGTGATCACCGTGTGCATGGTCAGCCGGTGGTGCCAGGTGTCGCGTATCTCCAGATGGTGATCGACGCCGCCACGCCTCTGAGATCCAACGGGCGAGTGGTCATCACCGAGGTCATGTGGGTGCAGCCGCTGGTGGTCACCGACACGGCGACCCTGCGTGTGGCTCTGACGCCGCGGGAGTTGGGCTACGACTTCGAAGTCACCAGCCCGGCTGAGCCCGGGGTCCGGACACACTGCCGCGGGTCACTGGCGTGGACCAGCGAACCACTCGATGCGTCGTCTGTGGACATCGAGCGTGTGACGTCCACGCTGACACCGGTGGGCAGTGGCGATGCCGGCCAACCCTGGTACGACGCGTTTGCCGCGGTCGGCCTCTCGTACGGCCCGGCCTATCGCACCATCCAGCGACTCTGGGGCGATGAGACGCGGAGTCTTGCGTTCGTCGAGGCACACGGCGCAAGTCCGCAGTTCGACGCAGCGCTGCAGGCCGTAGCCGGCATCCGCCGCCACGCCGTACAGGGCACGCCGCTGCCGTTTGGCATCACCACCTTCGAGCCTCCGACGCACCTGCCCTCGTCATTCTTCGTCGCGGTCGTCAAGACCGGCGATGACCGGTACGACTGCGACTGGATCCACCAGGACGGCACGGTGCTCGGACGCGTGCGCGGGTTGATCATGCGGACGTCGGCGGATGCGTTGTCGGGCCTGACGTACTCGATTGGCTGGAAGGAGGCACCGCTTGCGGTGGACCAGCCGCACGTCCCAGCCGGCACGGGCCGGGTGCTGGTGATTGCCGGGCGAGACACGCATGGACTCGAACGCGCCATTCACGCGCGCCATGGCGATCGTGTCGACGTTCGAACGGACGTTGGTGACGCGTCGGCTCCCATCGAGACGATCTATTGGCTGGCCGGCCTCGACAACCGTGCCGACGAGCCGTGCGCAGGGGATCGCATTGACCGGAGTTACGAACGCAGCACCCTGGGACTCTTTCGATGCGTGAAGACGCTTCTGGAGGCCGGGTACGAAGACCGCGACCTGCGGCTGATTGCCGTGACCTGCCAGACGCAGGGCACCGCAGCCGGCGAGACCGTCGAGCCGGGCGCCGCGGGAATCGTCGGCTTGTGCCAGTCGTTGGCGCGCGAGTGTCCGCGCTGGACGGTCACGGTGGTGGATGTGGATCGTGGCCTGCTCGCAGGGACATCTGCGGCTCACGACGATCTGCTCGCGAGGTTGGCGCGCGAACCAAAAGACGTGGATGCAGGCGTGATCGTGTATCGCGGTTCACAGCGGTTGGTGCGTGTCGTTGCGCCGGTGACGCTGCGTGAGCACGTGTCGAGCCGAGTGCGCGAAGGTGGTGTGGTGGTGATCGCCGGCGGTGCCGGGGGCCTGGGGGTGACGGTCACCGAGGCCCTGATCACTCGGCACCAGGCGCAGGTGGTGTGGCTGGGACGCCGTCCGCTTGATGCCGACATCCGGGCGCAGATCAACCGGCTCGGCGCGCTCGGACCCCGGCCCAGGTATATCCAGGCCGACATCGCGGACCGCGCACAGATGGAGGAGGTGCGGGAACTGCTGACCCACGGCGGGCAGCGGATTCACGGGGTCGTGCATGCCGCGCTGGCCCTCAACGATCGCAGCCTGCGTCGCATGGATGAGGCCCGGTTCGACGACACGGTGCGCGCCAAGATCCGCGGCGCCGTCGTGTTGACCGAAACACTGGGCCGTGCCGCCGAAGACTGGGTCTGTTTCTTCTCCTCGGTGCAGTCGTTGTTCGGCGCCGCCGGGCAGGCCAACTATGCGGCGGGCAGTACGTTTGAAGACGCCTATGCCGCTGCCGTGCGCCCGTCGCTGCGGGCGGCCGTGCACGTCATCAACTGGGGCTATTGGGGTGAAGTGGGCGTGGCCGCCGACGAGCAGTCGCGCGCGCGCATGGCGCAGCAGGGCGTCGGGTCGATCTCCCAGCGTGAAGGCGTCGACGCGTTTTTCCGCACACTCGATAACGCCGTCGACCAGCTGGTGGTGTTCAAGCGTGCCGCTGCCGTCACGGTGCCGCGTGGCACAAGTCCCATCGTGGCCATCATCGCCGAGGCGCTGAAGATCCCGGCGTCCCGAATCACGCCGACGTCACGGCTGGAGGCGTTGGGTGTGGACTCGATCCTCTCCGTGGTGCTCACCGACAAACTTGAAACCGTGTTCGGACGATTGCCGCGGACGCTGGTCTTTGAGTATCAGACGGTGGATCAACTGTCCGCCTATTTTGCGGAGCACCATGCGGAGCGCTGGCAGCTCCTGCAGCCGGCTCCTGTGGCAGCACCAGTCGTGCCGGCGGAGACGGTCGAGCCACGGCCGACGCGAGTGAGGCGGTCTGACGCCCACGAGGACGCGATTGCGATTATCGGGATCAGCGGCCGTTATCCAGGGGCACCGAACCTGCGCACGTTGTGGCGGAACCTGCGGGCAGGCGCTGATGCCATTACCGAGATTCCGCGCGGGCGTTGGGACGCCGACCAGTACTACGATCCGTCGCCGACGCCGGCCCCGGGACGTGCGCGCAGCAAGTGGGGCGGTTTTATTGCCGACGCGGACAAGTTTGATCCGCTGTTCTTCAACATCGCGCCGGCCG
>CAZLJG010000201.1:0-6072 GCA_964559545.1 uncultured Solibacteraceae bacterium
CTGGCTGACGCCCGTCCAGTAGAACCCGTTGGTGCCGTTGATGAGCACTTCGGCCACGATGATCGCCGGGAGCAGGAACATCCCGGCTTCCCAACTTGGCGAGAACGTGCCGTGGCGGGAGTAGATGCGGCTGAACAAGAACCAGAGCGGCGCAACCCCGACAATGCCGATCACCTGAAACTGCGCGATGAGCACGCGCAGGTCGAGCGAGAGCGGCAGGCGATGCACCGCACTCAGGCCGGTCCACACCACGAGCGACATCGTGAGCCACGCAAATGTGGCCGCGCCCGGCACTCGGCGACGTTGGATGGCGACGTACGTGAGCCACAGACAGAACGCGGCCGTCAGCGCGAGCAGGACGACGTCGAACGGCCAGGGCCACATGACTGGAAAGGATAACGCGTCAGGCCGCCGGGCGACGGCTCATCAGCACCACGAGGAACGCCGCGGCGACGAATGCCGCCGCGCTGCTGAAGGGCGAGCCCGGGCTGACATGGTCGAACATCAGGCCGGCCCACAGCGGACCGATGACCTGGCCCAGGGCGGCGGCCGCCTGTGCGGCGCCAAGCATCGCCCCCTGTTCGTGCACGGCCGCCCGCTGCGACACCAGTGACGCCATCGTCGGCAAGCTGAGACCGACGCCCAGCGCCAGGATCGCGACCATGCCGTAGACCTGACCCATGGTGGCCGCAAGTGAGAGGCCGAAGAACCCGCCGGCCGACAAGCCGAGGCCGAGCATGAGGGTGCCGAAGTCACCCCAGCGTTCCACCGCGCGGCGCACGAGGCCGCCCTGTGCGACGACCATCATGACGCCGAGAAAGCCCATCACCCCGTAGATGCGGCTCAGTTCGAAGCCGAGTTGCACACCGGCGAAGTACGCAAAGTGCGACCGCAGACCGGCCATCGCCAGGTTGGAGAGGAACGTGGCGAGCAGCAGGGCGCGCAGGGGGCCGCGGGCGATCGCCAGCCGAAGTGGGGCAAACGGGTTGAGGTCGGCGACGCGCACCGGGGTGGTGACACGCCGGTCGGCCGGGAGGGATTCGGGGAGTCGCCACCACGCGAGCGCCATGCTGAACAACGCGAGGCCGGCCGCAAGAAAGACCTGCGTGGACGGCGCGTATCCGAGCCGCGCCAGCACATACCCGACCAGGGGGCCGACGACGAAGCCGACGCCGAGTGCTGCGCCGGCCAGGCCCATCGCGCGCGACCGCTGTGCAGGCGCGGTGATATCGGCCACATACGCCTGCGACGTGCCGATGTTTGCGCCCGTCAGACCATCCACAAGACGCCCGGCGAAGAGCACCCACAACGCGGGCGCCCAGCCGAACACCAGGTACGTGATCGCTGATCCAAGGAACGCGACCAGCAGAATGGGCCGCCGGCCGAACCGGTCGGACCACGCGCCGAGTAATGGACTGGAAAAAAACTGCGCCGACGAATACATCGTCTGCAGCAAGCCGATCGTCAGTGCGTCCGTGCGGAATTCCCCGATGATCGTCGGAATGACCGGGCTGAGAAGCCCCAGCCCGGCCATGTCGAGAAACACAATCAGCAGAATCCAGCGCAAGGCGCTGGGCGGAGCGCCCGGTTGTTCCAGGCCGCCCCGCGACGAAGCACGCATCCTGACCAGTCTACCCGGCTCTGGCGCGCTCCAGTTCAGCGCGCCCTACTACCGAATCAAATTCGCCAGAATCCGATACGCCCCCGGCACACCGGCGGGCAGCTGCCGCCAGAGGCCCAGGCCGACATACGTCCAGGTGCCCTGACCGAGCTGGGCGACGGTCAACATGCCGGTTTTTTCACCGGGGTTGAACGCCCACGGATCGGAGGCCGCAAGGATGTCGGTGTAGCGCGGGTCGTTGGCCCCGAAGAAATAGAGGCCACGTTCCTGCACCCAGCCCTCGAAGTCGGCCGCGGTGATGCGGTTGGGGCGCGACATTTCGGTCGTGCCGTCTTCGAGCACACGAATCGCGGCTTCCTCAACCGTCACACGATTGCTCGTGATGCCGCCCGGGTACGGGACGTACGGACTCGCAGGAGGCGCCGATCCACGGCCTCCGCGGCCACCACGTCCACCGCCACCGGTGAACTGCCCGGGAGGCGGACCCGCCTGGCCGCCGCCGAGCTGGTTCATCGCCGTCTTGTTGTATTGCACGACGAGGTGTCCGCCCTTACGCGCGAAGTCGAAGAGGCGCTGGTTGTAGGCGCGCACGTCTGGCCGTTTCTCGTAGGCGCGAATGCCGAGCACGATCGTCGAGTACTTCGACAGGTCGCCAAACGCCACATCCTCCGGCGACAGCATCGTCACCGTCGCACCGAGCTGGCGGATGGCATCCGCCACTTCATCGCCCGAGCCCATCACGTAGCCGACCTGGAGATTCCGAGGCACCGTGACGTCGATCATCTTCACCTGCGACACCGCCGGATGGAATAGGTGCCGCGTCTGGATGTGGTTGTAGGCGATGACCTGATAACCCTCGCGGAAGGTTTCGTCGCCGCGCACGGCGACCGCGCGAATCTGCGCTTCACCCGGTGTGACGCGCGCCGGCGGCGTCACAAAAAACTGCGCCGACATCTCTTCTTCTTCCACCGAGAAGTTCAACGTGGCCGATGCGGGTTCAACCGTCCATCCCGCCGGCGTCTCCAGCGACACGCGCACGGCCGATCCGGTCGTCGCGTTGTTGAGCACCGAGACGCGGAATTCCTTCTTCTGGCCACCAGCGGCCAGCGGCACGACGGCGATCGACGGGCTCAACTTCACCGACACGGTGGGGACGATGTTGAGGACCTTCTGTTTTTCGCCGCCAACCCACGGACCGTCGTACCGGTAGTACGCCGGCGTGGAGACCGACGCCTTCGCGCCGCCCGCCGTGAAGCCTACGGTCGCCGTCACGTCAGGGGGACTCCACGGCAGCAGGTGATGCTCGGGGATCTCAAGGTCGTAGCGATCGCTGCCGGGGCCCTTTGCGCCCGACCGCTTCCAGTAGGGCTGCGAGTACCGCGCGTTTGGTCCGACAGTCACGTTGTAGATGAGGGTCGCGACCTGGTTGTACGAGAGCGGACCAGGCTGGCCCTGCGCGAGTGTGGCCGTCCAGCCCTGCGGCACCTGCAGCGCGACCTCATCCACGGTCATCGGTTCGGGGCCGGTGTTGAAGATCTGCGCGGTGACTTCGAACGTCTGCCCCCGCACCACGTTGCCGTCCGGCACGTTCACGTGGACCACCAGGCCCTGCGCGAGTTGCAGCGCCTTTACAAAATCCTGTTCCTTGCGGTCGAGGCGCCACTGCAGTTCTTCGCGCGCATCGGGTGACAGCGTGCTGCCCGCGACCGTCGACCGAAGCGCGCGCACCAGACCGAGGCCGCGTGCGAGGTGGGGCAGTGTGCGATGGGGTGCGCGCAGGTCAAACGCGTCGAGAGCATCCCGCGACGCGCCGTAGATCGCGTCGAGGTCGCGGCTGAGTGTCGGCACGGCGGATTCCTGTCCAGCCGCAAATCGCGCCATGCGCCGCACGGTGGTATCGATGCCGTCGAGAATGTCGCCCTCGGTGCCGGTCACTGTCGGCGCCGAGTCATACAGCGAGAAGGAACCGCCTGTGTCGCCCGGCCGCGTTTCCATCTGGCCCATGCCCTGACACAGATGGTTGGCGCGCGCGCGCTGTCCAAACTGCGCCCACGACATGCCCAGGAGGGGATCAAAGTCGCCCGTGGCGACCCGCACGGGTGTCTGCGGCGGCGCGGCGCCACCCGCCGACGACTGCGCGGCTCCACCGCCGGGGTTGCCACCGCCGGCCTGATACACCTTGCGCGCCTGCCACGGACGAAACCCCGCCTGCAGCTGCTCGGGGAAACGCGTCGGATCGGCGGCCACACGGAACGCTTCATGCGCAAGCCGCGCTGATCCCATGTGATGCTGGCCACCGGCCTGCCCATCACGATTCATCGTGAGGATCACGTCGGGCCGCGTCATCCGGATCACCTTCACAACGTCGCGCAGAATTTCTTCCTTGCCCCACTTCTCAAACGTCTCCTCGACGCTGAACGAGTAGCCAAATTCATAGGCGCGCGTGAAGTACTGGTCGGCGCCATCAAACCGATGCACGGCCGCCAGTTCCTCCGTGCGCAGAATGCCGATCGCCTGAAACAGCTCGGGCCCGATCTCGTTCTGCCCGCCATCCCCGCGCGTCACCGTCAGCAGCGACGTCTTCAGCCCTCGTCCACGGTTGAGCGCCACCAACACGCCATTGTTCTCATCGTCCGGATGCGCCGTGACGTACAGCACCGAGCCGTCGTTCGGGAGCTGACGCAGGGCGAGGCCGAGGCCGACAGGGCCACTGTCGTGCGGCAGCGGCGTCACCTGCGTTGAGACCGTGGGTGTCAGCGTGAAAAACGTGGCGGCGAGTACCACCGCCGTGAGCGCAGATCGAATAAGCCGTCGTGACATCGTCTTCTCCTTATTTCCGGACTTCTGGACTCCTGGACCCCTGGACCTCATCAATTACCGAGAGCGCCCACGGCACTCCGTAGGCTGTGGTCCATCCAAACACGCGAAGGCCGTTGGTGTACGACCAGATGGCCCGGCGTGGTGCCGGCGCCGCCGTGTATTCATTGGCCGCGTTGGGCCGCAGGCGATTGGGATCGGCCGGGAGCCGGCTGGCCCGTTCGAGGGCCGCGAACAGATCCGTGCGCGTCCACGAGTCGCCGATCGGACGGGGCAGCGCGTCCACGCGGAGTGGTTCAAGGCGCCGCTGCATCTCCTCCACAAACGATCGATCACCCGTCAGCCGGTATCCGAGGCTGAGTCCGTGAATGGTCGCGAGATACGACTCCATCATGTGGTTGAGCGGCGGAATGTCGCGCACGGCGCGCGCGTTACGGATGAGCGCGGCCCGCACGGCCGGGCTCTCGGTCATCGTGTAGTACTTCCACAGACCATGCGTCGCATAGACGTTGGCGTATCCGTACCGCTCGAGCGCGAGCTGATCGGCCTGTTCCCGCTGCAGCTGCAGCATCCGCGCGACGCGGAACTCGAGTTCCTGCGCGTACCGCGCGTCCTTGGTGGCGTCCCAGACCTCGGCCAGATTCCAGATCGAGAGGTAGAGGCGGCGCCCGGTCAGTTCGTGATCACCCCACAGGCGGCGCAGGTGCATGTCGGCGGTGAGGCGCGCCACGTCGAGGGCCCGCTGATCAGCGGCCAGGTAGTAGGACGCCATCCAACCCTGCACCCACACATGGGCGCTGAGCACGTGCATCCAGTGTTGCTCCGCATGCCGGCGGCCGACGCCGAGGTACTTGGTGGCCTTCGGCGCGGTGAGGGTCTTCCACCAGTCCATCGGGTAGTTCGTGTCGCCGAGAAACACCGGGCCCGCGGGCCAGTGGGTGTTGTCCACGTCCATCAGGTGGCGACTGAAGGCCTGCGCCGTGTCGAAGACGTCCGGGTCGCCGGTGCGCATGAACTGGAGCCACCACATGAAATCCTGCGCGGGCTCGCCGTGCCCGTACACGCTCCATCGCGTGCCATCGAAGGTGTTCATCATGTCGCCGTAGTTGAACGCCCCAAACCACGGCTCGCGCTGCTGGTTGAAGCGCATCCAGTCGTACTTGTAGTCGAGTGCGCGCTGCAGCTCCGGCTCACGTGAGGAGCGCGGCGCAAAGTCCCCATACACGCCCGACGTGCCGTACCACGCGGGATCCACATGCGCGACCGGCGGCGCGATCGCCAGTGCCATCGTGCGGCGCACATCGTCGCTGGTGGTGCCGGGGCCGTGGAAGAACCAGACGGCCTCACTGGTCTTGGCCAGGCCGGTGGCCCAGTTCTCGACCGCGCCCTCATTGGCCGGGGCATTTGACGACCGGGCAAAACTCATCGGTCCGCCGCGGGGCGACCAGAAGTACGCGGTCAGCGTGCCCGTACCGGGATCAAACGCGAGTTCCTTCGGGTACTCCTCGACAAAGTGACGAAGGCCGACGGCCACGCCGCGTTGTCCGTCGGTGACATGCACCCATCCCGGTGCGCCAGGCGTGGCGTTGAGTTGTGTGCGCGACACCGGCGACAGGCCGCCGCGGTTCAGCCGG
>CAZLJG010000202.1:0-6070 GCA_964559545.1 uncultured Solibacteraceae bacterium
GCGATGCTGCGCGGCGTCATGCGCGTCGCGGCGCGGGTCGAGCGCTGGGAGAGCGGCATCGGGTTCAACCCGCTCGATCCCCGTCAGCTCGACAATCCGTATCCGTACTACCATCGGCTGCGCGAGGTGTCGCCCGTCCACAAGAGCCGCGTCGGACCGCTCATCCTCTCGCGGTACGCCGACGCGATCGAGGTGTTCCAGGACAAGCGCCTCTCGAATGACACTCGCGAGAGCAGCCTCTGGCCGCGCACACACAAACTCCAGCTCAAGGCCGGTCGGACCCAGGAGGAACTGGACAACCCCGACATGCTCCACTCGGACCCGCCCCGGCATACCCGGCTGCGCGGCTTGGTCAATCAGGCGTTCACTCCGGCATCGCTGCAGGCGTTGACGCCGCGGATCGAACAGATCGTCCACGACCTGCTCGATGACGCGGCGCGGCAGCAGCCGCTCGATTTGATGAAGGGCCTGGCGCATCCGCTGCCGGTCATCGTGATTGCCGAGATGCTGGGCATCTCGCGGAACGACCTCGCCCAGTTCCGGAGCTGGTCGGACGACATCCTGCGCGGCTACAAGTATCCCAACCTGCTCGACCTGAAAGTCGCGGTCAAAGCCGAGCGCGCCTATCAGGCCTACCTGACCACGATCATCAACCAGCGCAAGGTCGATCCCCAGGATGACCTGCTCACGCGACTGGTGCAGGCCGAGGAACAGGGCGACCGCCTGAGCATGCACGAGTTGTTCTCCATCTGCACCCTGTTGCTCGTCGGCGGCAACGAGACCACCGCCAACCTGATGGGCAACGGCCTGCTGGCCCTGCTGCAACACCGCGAACAACTGGAGATGCTCAAGGCTGATCCGTCCATGGCGTCGACGGCGGTGGAGGAACTCCTGCGCTACGACGGCCCGATTGTGGTTGACGGCCGGTTCGCGATGGAACCGTTCGAGTTCCGCGGTGTGCCGGTCAAGAAGGGCCAGACGCTGCTCCTGCTGGTCGGCGCCATCAATCGGGATCCTGAGCGGTTTGATCGCCCCGACGAGTTGATCCTGACCAGACCCAACAACCAGCATCTCGCGTTCGGCAGGGGCATTCACTACTGCCTGGGCGCCGCGCTCACGCGGCTCGAAACCACCGTCATGCTGCGCGTGCTGCTCGAACGATTCCCCAACGTCCGGCTCGGCGACCACCGGATCACGCGCATGGACGCCAACTGGGGCCTGCGCGGCCTGGTCTCACTGCCGGTCGAGGTGTCCTGATGAAACAGCGACTGCAACAATTGGGGGTCGGCCTCGTCACAGGCACGCTCGGGGCGGTGGAACGACTGCAGTCCGGCGTCGTGTTCAACCCGTTCGCAGCGGACATGCTGGTGAATCCCTACCCGACGTTCCACGCGCTGCGCCAGCGCGATCCAGTACACAGCAGCTGGTTCGGCGCCGGCTGGGTCATCACCAGGTTCGACGATGTCAACCAGCTGCTTCGCGATCCGCGGCTGGGCAACGATCTGCACTCGGCCAAATGGTGGAAGTGGATCGAAAAGATGCAGCTCAACGCGGGACGAACGCAGGAGGAGCTCGACGATCCCAACCTGATCATGTCCGACCCGCCGAGGCATACCCGCCTGCGCGCGCTGGTCAACAAGGCGTTTACGCCCGACTCCATCCGCGCACTCGGCCCGAGCATCGAACGCATCACCCATGAACTGCTCGACGAAGCGGCCGGTCCAGACATCGAAGTCGTCCAGGCGCTCGCCTATCCCCTGCCGCTGCTGGTGATTGCCGAACTGATCGGCGTGCCCATTGCCGACCGTGAACAGTTCCGCCAGTGGTCCGACGCGATGGCCGGCGCCACCGGCACGTTCGCGATGGAGGAAATCAAGAAGTCTGTGGAGGGCGAACACCGCATTCAGGACTACCTCAAGGGCGTCATCGAAGAACGCCGTCGGGAGCCGAAGGACGACTTGCTCAGCCGATTGATCGCGGTCGAAGAAGGCGGCGAGCGGTTGACGACCCAGGAGATGCTGTCGTTGTGCAGCCTGCTGCTGGTCGCCGGCAACGCCACCACCCGTGGCCTGATTGCCAACGGGCTGCTGGCGCTCCTGCGGCATCCCGATCAACTGGAGCGCGTGATCGCCGACCCGGGCATCATGGAGGACGGGATCAACGAGCTGGCGCGGTACGACAGTTCAGTGCAGCTCATCGCACGGTTCGCCACCGAGGATCTGACGATTGGCGGCAAACGCGTCAAAAAAGGCAGCATGATCTCGATGCTGACCGGCGCGGCCAACCGCGACCCCGAACGCTTCCCGGACCCCGACCGTCTGGACCTGACGCGCGACAATCGCCAGTTCCTCGTCTTCGGACACGGCATTCATTTCTGCCTCGGCCACTACCTTGCCCGTATGGAAGGCCGCATTGCCCTTCAGGCGTTGATCGCCCGTTATCCCAAGCTGCGCCTGGGGTCGGTCGAGCCCACCTGGGGCACAAACTGGGTCATGCGCTCGGTCGCGTCGCTGCCAATCACAGTCTGATCGGCGGCCCCGTGCGAAGCCGCTCCGCCGGACTCGCGCCGTCGGCCTCCAGCTGCTCGTAGACCTTGATCAGGTGAAACACCTCGATGATGACCCGATGGACTTCGGGGTCGTCAAACGCACGCTTCGACAGCGCCAGGAACCGATCCGCATCACCATCGGCGTGAGGCGCGTCGCTGTTGCGCTCCAGATGGGACTTGGCCGCCAGTTGCCACGGCGTCTGGACGATCGTCGCGGCCGCGCGCGCAAACGCCCGTTCGATCCCATGCAAGGCGTCGGGCCGGCCGCCACCGGCTGACAGCAGGATCCCGAGGGCCTTGGCCTGCAGCGCCGCCGAGGACATCCCCTGTCCAAACACCGGATCAAAACTGCCCACCACATCACCGATGTGGATCAAACGTTCGGGCATGGTGGTCAGCCGATCAAAGTGCCGCAGCCGGCTGGCCGGATACCGGAAGTGTTCCACCACTCCGGACACCGGGCGGGCGTGCCGGATCGCCTCGTACACCGTCGGCGTGTCGAGCTGGCGCGCAAATCGCAGGAAGCCCTCGATATCGGTCGGCGGATAACTGCCCGACCGGCCGCCCAGTGTGACAATCCACTGGTTGTCTTCGATGGGAAGAATGGATCCGCCCTGGCGGGCCGCCCCCTCACCCGCACCGCTGCTGTACGCGTAGACGCCCTTCCAGGGCCGCGCTGGATCGTCTGGGATTTCAAAGAGGCACGTCGAGTATCCCAGGTCCACGGGAATTCGGGTTTCCTCCGGGGCCGCCCATCCGCGCTCCTGCAGCTGGCGCAGCAGCCGCTCGCTGCGTCCCGTCGCATTCACAATGAGGTCCGCCCGGTAGTCCTCCACCACGCCGTCCCGATCGGCCACTCGCACCCCGAGGACGCGCGCGCCATTTTTCGACCAGAACAACTCCTGCGGCTCGACGTTGTCTTCGATCTGCACGTTGGCAACCTGTTGCAGGCGACGCCGCAGCCCCCACTCGAGCAGCGGACGTGACTGGCAGTAGTGGGTGATCCCGAAGTCACGCTGCGGCCACAGGCCCATCTCATCTTCCTGGCGGAGATCGAAACCAACGCGGAACGGCACCGACCCCAACCCGACCAGATCCGCGTCGAAGCCCGGGAAGAGATCGCACAGGACGTTGAGCCCCCCCTTGAGCAGGTTGTGCAGATGATTCCCCTGCGGAATGCCCTTCCGCCAGCCGGCCCCGTCGGGCAACCGGTCGCGTTCAAGGATCGTGACCTGATCGAAGTGATCGGACAGAACCCTCGCGGCCACAAGACCGGCGATGCCTCCGCCGATCACCAGCGCGCGACTGACCCGCCCCTGATGCACGGTGAACGTCGCGCGCTGCGGTTCCGCCTGAGACACGACGTCGCCGGTGATGTATGTCGCGAGTGCGTCCGCGACGCGTGTCACCGTCGGTTCGTCGAGCAATCCAAAATGATCACAATCGAGCTCGATGGTCTCCAGCCCGGCCGGGACGCAGGTGCGCCACGCCCCGTCACGGTCACCCACGTTCAGGGCGCGCGGCGGCAGCGCCAGCGCATTCCCTTCGTCGATGAACTGCCGTGTCGCCTTGAACCACACGACTGGTGACGCCCCGTACGGCTGCGGGGTGTAGCCCTTCAGCGCCTCGCCCATGCTGTTGGACACGTCAATGGATCCCCGCAACATCCGGTAGATCTGATCCGGGGCCAACCGCACGGTGCCGCGGGCCTCGATGCACTTCAGCAGATGGACGACGTGTTGATCAGGGACAATGCCGTCGAGTTCATCCACCGTGATCCACGAGGCCGGATGCTCAGTGCCGGTGAGGAACAGATTGGCGGTCATCACCGATCGCAGGGCGTAGTCGATCGACTGCTCCATCGCCTCGGTCGTCTGCGCCGTGGGCGCATAGGTGTCGAGCAGGAAGACCCGGCCCACCGCCGCACCCCGTGCCGCCAGCTGCCGCGCCATCTCCAGCGCGATCACGCCGCCGGAGGAATACCCGCCGAGGAAGTACGGTCCTTCCGGCTGCACCGCCTGCACGCACTCCACGTAATGCGCCGCCATGGCCTCAATGTCGGCAAACGGCGCCTGCTGACTGTCGACACCGCGCGCCTGCAGCCCATAGACCGGATAGTCCGGCCCCAGAGCGGCGGCGAGTTTTTTATACAGATGCGCGAACCCCACGAGGCCATGGACAAAAAAGCTCGGCGGCCGGGTCCCCGACGTCTGAATCGGCACCAACTCCGGCGGCGTGCTCTGCGTGACTGACGGCGGCGCACCGGCGGTGGCCGTGACGTACGTGGTGAGGGCGCGAAGCGTCGGATGTTCAAGGATGGCCGCCAGCGAGACCGCGCTGCCGTATCGCCGCCGGACGGTTTCCATGATGAGCGTGGACAACATCGACTCCACGCCGTACTCGGTCAGCGGTCGGTCGTCGTCAATCTCGTCAGGATCGATCTTCACGACATCGGCCACGATACGTCTGAGACTGGTGGCGACGCCGGCGTCTTCACCACTCGCGACAGGGTCACCCGTCGGCGCCTGTGCCCAGCACCGGCGACGCTCGAAGGGATAGGTCGGCAGATCGATGCATCGGCGGTGATCGGCGTGCAGCGCGCTCCAGGGCACATCGGCCCCCGCGACCCACAACCGTGCCAGCCGCTCCAGGTCCCCGTCGCGCATGAGGGCGCTGACAAAGGCCCGGCCGGCGTCGCCGTCGACCAGCGCATGGACCCCGTGGTCGGCACCGCCGAGTTGTCCGCGGACCATGATGCCGTCGACCGGCGTCCCGGCCTGCACCGCGCTGAGTTGGTCGATCAGGTCCTCGATCGACGTGCTCACCAATGCGAGACGCACGCCAAGTGCTTCGCGGCCCACCTGCAGCGTGTATGCGAGATCATGCAGGCTGATCACGCGGCGAATCGCCTCGTCTTCAAGGTGATACCGGAGGCGACTGACGACGTCCGTCAGGGCCTCGCCTGTTCGAGCCGAGAGCACGATCAGCACCGGCCCGGTGTCGGCGGTCGTCGTCACCGGCGTGGACGGCACGTATTCCTCGATGACCACATGGGCGTTGGTGCCACCAGCCCCCACCGAATTGATCAACGCCCGCCGGGGGCGCCCGTCCACCCGCGGCCACGTTCCCAGGGTCTGCTGCACCTCAAACGGCGACTGCCTGATATTCAGTGCGGCATGGTCCGGATCGGCATGGAGCGACGGCACCAGTTCGCCGTGCTGGAGTTGCAGAACGACTTTGGCGAGCTGCGACATGCCCGAGGCGGCTTCAAGGTGACCGAGGTTGGACTTCACCGAGCCAATCGGCAGCGGTGAGGCCGTCGCGGTCGATCGGAAGACCCGAGACAGGGCGGCGAGTTCGATCGACTCGGCCAGCGACAGCCCGTTGGCGGCCACTTCCACGTAGTCGATCTCGTCTGGCCCGGTGCCGGCCTCGGCGAGGAGGCGCACCACGGAACTGGCGTGCGACACGGGATTGGGCGTGCGATACCCGTTGCCGCGACCGGCATGGTGCACGCGCGTG